>NZ_JALCYX010000016.1:0-80667 GCF_022690695.1 Anaeromyxobacter sp. SG17 | reverse complement strand
CGGCTCGTCGTGCAGCCGCGCGCCGCGGCCACGCTCGTCGTGGACGGCGAGGCGCGCCTCCCGCCGCTCGCCGCCGACGAGACCCGCGCCGTCGCGCTCGCGCCGGGCCGGCACCGGGTCGAGCTCCGGGCGAGGGACGGCCGGCGCGCGGCCGTGACGATCGAGGTCGGCGGCGGCGAGACCGCCGCGCTGCTCGGGATCGAGCTGCAGTAGCGCGGGCCGGGGTCCGCGGCGCCGCGGCGTCAGCCGCGCAGCGCGTCGAGCGCCGCCGCGAGGTCCTCGGGCGCCGGCGGGCTCTCGGCGAGGTCGGCGGAGAGCACCGCGACCGTCTCCACGTCGAGCCGGATCCGCTCCCAGTCCTCGGGCGGGACCGACAGGAACGCCTCGACGATCTTCGGGTCGAACTGCGTGCCCGTGCAGCGCGTGATCTCCTCGCGCGCGTGATCGAAGGGACGGGCCCGCCGGTACGGCCGGTCGCTCGTGATCGCGTCGAGCGTGTCCACCACGTGGAAGATGCGCGCCCCGACCACGATCTCCTCGCCGCGCAGGCCGGCGGGGTAGCCGGTGCCGTCCCACTTCTCCTGGTGCTGGAGGACGATGGAGGACGCGGGGCGCAGGTAGTCCACGCGCTGGAGGAGCGCCCAGCCGAGCTCGGGGTGGCGCTTCATCTCGGTCCACTCGTCGGTGGTGAGCGGGCCGGGCTTGAGGAGCACCCGGTCGCGCACGCCGATCTTGCCGATGTCGTGCAGGAGGGCGCCGTGCTCGACGACCGTGAGCTCCGGCTCCTCGAAGCCGAGCTGCCGCGCGAGCCGCCGCGCGAAGAGCGACACGCGCCGCGAGTGCCACTGGGTCTCGGCGTCGCGGTAGTCGAGGGCGGCGATGAGCCCCTCGAGCAGCGCCTGCGTGCGGGCCCGGACCATCTCCTCGAGCCGCGCGTTCATCTCGCGCAGCTGCCCGTTCTGGCGCTGCACCTCGGCGGTGAGCCGCTCGTTCTCGCGCTGGAGCCGCGCCGCCTCGGCCGCCTGCGTCACCGTCGCGATGAGCTCCGTCTGGTGCCAGGGCTTCGAGACGATCCGGTAGACCTCGCCCGAGTTCACCGCCTCGAGGGCGACGCGGAAGTCGTCCGCCGCGGTGCAGAGGATCCGGATCGCGGCCGGGTACCGCGCCCGCGCCTGGTTCAGGAAGGCGACGCCGTCCATCCCCGGCATCATGTAGTCGGAGATGATCACCACCGGGCGCTCCGACTCGAGCGCCTCGAGGGCGGCCTCGGGGGAGGCGTAGCAGCAGGGCGCGAAGCCCGAGCTCTCCAGGATGCGCGCGAGCGCCTTCAGGATGAGCTCGTCGTCGTCCACGACGAGCACGGGCTCGGGCGCGGGCGAGACGCCGGGGCCGGACACTACGAGGGCTGGAGGCGCGACGCGCGAGTCCATCGGGCGCGGATGATAGCGGCTCGCGGCGGGATTCGCATGGGGGACCGCCCGCCCGGCGACGGGTGGGCGGTCCCGGGAACGTCAGAAGCTCTGGAGGAACTCCTCGTTCGTCTCGAACTCGGAGAGCTTCTTGAGGAGCCGCTCCATCGCCTCGACCGGCTTCAGCGAGGCGAGGGCCCCGCGCAGGCGGCGGACCTTCTCGATCTCCTTCGGTGAGAAGAGCTTCTCCTCCTTGCGGGTGCCGGAGGCGCCGATGTCGATGGCCGGGAAGATGCGCCGCTCGGCGAGCTGCCGCGAGAGCACGACCTCCATGTTGCCCGTGCCCTTGAACTCCTCGAAGATCACCTCGTCCATGCGCGACCCGGTGTCGATGAGCGCGGTCGCGATGATGGTGAGCGACCCGCCCTCCTCGGCCTTGCGGGCCGATCCGAACAGCCGCTTGGGCCGCTCGAGCGCGCGCGAGTCGACGCCGCCGGTCAGCGTCCGGCCGGAGGACTCGACCTCCTTGTTGTAGGCGCGCGAGAGGCGGGTGATGGAGTCGAGCAGGATCACGACGTCCTTGCCGCCCTCCACGAGGCGCTTGGACCGCTCGAGGACCATCTCGGCGACGTGGATGTGCTCCTCCGTCGGCCGGTCGTTCGAGGAGCCGATCACCTCGCCCTTGATGTTCCGCTTCATGTCGGTGACCTCCTCGGGCCGCTCGTCCACGAGCAGCACCGTGAGGTGCACGTCCGGGCGGTTCGAGGTGATCGCCTGGGCGATCCGCTGCAGCATGATCGTCTTGCCGGCCTTGGGCGGCGAGGTGATGAGGCCGCGCGCGCCGAGGCCGATGGGGGAGACGAGGTCGAGGACGCGGCCGATCAGCTCGTCCGGGCGCGTCTCCATGACGAGCTTCTCGGTCGGATCGGTCGCGGTGAGGTTGTGGAAGTGGGTGCGCCGGGCGACCGCCATCGGGTCGGTGCCCTCGAGCTGGTCGATGCGCGTGAGCACCCGCTTCATGTTCCGCGTGGCGGCCTGGCCCTTCACGAGCAGCCCGCCCTGCAGGTGCATGCGGTCGATGAGCCAGCGCGGCACCTCGACGTCGAAGGGCTGCGGGAGGTAGCTGCGCTTCACGTCGCGCAGGTAGCCGTTCCCCTTGCCCTCGAACTCGAGGACGCCCTCGACCTCCTCGGTCGCCTCGGTCTGAGCCTGCCCGCCGGGCTGCGCCTGCGGCGCGGGGGCGGTCCCGTTCTGCGCGGGCGCCACCGCCAGCGGTTGGCCGTTCGGCCCGACCGCCGGTCCACCCTGGCCCTGGGGGCCGCCACGACCTCGGCGACCACGCCGCCGCCGCCGCCGCCGTCCCCCCTGTCCGGGGGCTCCGCCCGGACCGCCGGGCTGCCCGCCGGCCTCGCCCTCATGGGCGGACGCGGTGGGCTGGGAGTTCTGAGGGGCCCCGCTCACGACCGGAGTCGGGGTCTGCTCGTTATCGCTCATGCTGTCGTCTGCTCCGGCAGCGGGGCGAAGGAATCGCCCTCGCGGCACGACCGTCATGCGTCCTGGATTGGCGCTGTTCGCGGCTCGTTGGCAGTCGGTGGGCCGCGAACCGCCGCCCCCGTCGCGTCGCTCGCAGCGCGCCGCGTGTCACGCGACGCGAACTCGCCAGCAACCTGCCGATCAGAGGCTCGTCTACCCGCCGCCGTGAAACGTAAAGCCTTCGCGGAGGGCAGACAAGTCATCACATAGCAAAAAAGATCGCGCAGCGAAAGCTTCGATGCGGCCCCGAGGGGGCCCGCCCGCCCAGCCAGCGGACGCGGCGCCCCTCCGGCCGGTGCTTCACGGCGCGGGTGGTGGGTCCACCCACTCGACGGGCAACGCGAGCACGGGCCCCATCTCCGACACGAGCGAGAGGGCGCGGAGCTCCGGGATCGCGACGAGCGTGCGCGCGAGCGGAGAGGGCGCGGCGCCGAAGATGCCCACAGAGAACGGGTCCGCTCCGTCCTCGCCGCCCTTGGCCGTACGGACGATCACGACGTCGTCAGGCGTGAGCCGGGCGCGCTCGCGCGCGAGCTGGATCGCGTCGCGCAGGGAGCCCAGGCCGTCGACGAGGCGTCGCTCCTGCGCCTGGCGGCCGGTCCAGACCCGGCCCCCCGCCACGGTCTCGACCTCGGCGGCCGTGAGCTTCCGCCCCTCCGCCACGCGCGCCACGAACAGCGCGTAGAAGCGCTCGATCTCGCGCTCGACGGCGGCGCGCTCCGGGGCGGACCAGGGCTTCGCGAGGCTCGTGAGCTGCGCGTTCTCGCCCCGCGCCGCGGCCTCGCGGACCACGCCGAGCTTGGCGAGCAGGCCGGAGAGATCGGGCTTCAGGGCGAAGACGCCGATCGAGCCGGTGAGGGTGGAGGGCTCGGCGAGGATCGTGTCGGCCCCGACCGCCACGAGGTACCCGCCGCTCGCCGCGGCGTCGCCCATCGAGGCGATGACGGGCTTGCGGCGCCGGGCGCGCTGCACCTCGCGCCAGATCCGGTCCGAGGCGACGCCGTCGCCGCCCGGCGAGTCGATGCGGAGCACGATGGCCTTCACGTCGGAGTCCTCGGCGGCGCGCCGGAGCTGGGCGGCGATGGTCTCCGCGCCGGCGATCGCCGCGACGCCGAGCCGGTCGCCGCGGCTCTTCCCGCCCGCGATCGCCCCCTCCACGCGCACGACCTCCACGTACGCCGCCGGGCCCCAGCGCTGCGCCCGGCGCTCCTCGTCGGGCGAGTAGCCGCCCGTGACCTGCACGCGCCGCTTCGTCACCCGCCGGGCCCAGCCCTCGAGCTCGTCCGGCCACAGCACCGCGTCGAGGAGCCCCTCCGCCTTCGCCTCCTCCGCGCCGAACAGGCCGCGGTCCACGAGCGCGCGCACGCGATCCTCCGGGACCCGCCGCGCCGCGGCCACGTCCCCGACGAACCGGCCGAAGACGTCGTCGAGCAGCGAGCCGACCATCTCGCGCGCCTCCGGTGATCCCTCCGTCCGGACGAGCGGCTCGGGCGCGCTCTTGTACGCGCCGCGCTTCACCACCTCGAAGGCCACCCCGATCCGCGCGAGCGGCTCCTTCACGAACAGCGTGGAGGTGGAGACGCCGTTCACGAACAGCGTCGAGCCGGGCTGGGCGGCGATCTCGGTCGCGGCGCTCGCGATCCAGTACTCGATGGTGCCGCCGCCGGCGAGGTACGCGAGGACCGGCTTCCTCTCGCGGATGCGCGCCAGCGCCGCGCGCAGCGCCTCGGCGCGGCCGGCGCCCACCCCGAGATCGTCGATGCGGACCGCGACGGCGGCGACCTCGGGATCGTCGCGCGCCGCCTCGAGGCGCGCGAGGAGCCGGCCGTACGGATCCGGCTCTCCGAAGGTGAAGAACAGGAACGTGCGCGGCGGCTCCAGCGCGCGCTCGACGTCGATGGCCGGCACGTCGTGCCCGGTGAACGCGGCGCGGTAGCGCTCGCCCGAGAAGCGCACGCCGATGAGCGAGCCGGTGCGATCGCGCACCGGCACGGCGCCTCCCGTCCAGCCGACGTACGGTCCGTTCCAGGAGAGCGCGACCACCGCGGCGGGCCGGTCGCCGGTGGGCAGCCCCGACCGGAGCGGGAGCTGGAGCTGGGCCGAGACGGCGAGGCCGGACCAGACCTCCGCGCCGAGGCCGGTCGCGAGGTGCGTCACGCGCAGCGCGTCGCGGCGGTCGTCGTCGCCGAGGAGATCGAGCGAGAGGGTGAGCCCGTCGCGCCACAGCCGCGTCGCGACGCCGAGGTCGTAGCGGATGGGGAGCGGCTCGCCCGAGAGCCGCGCGTCGCGGTCGCGCATCGCCGCGGCGACGCTGAGCCAGCGCGTCGGCCGCACCGTGAGGCCGACGTCCCAGCTCGAGAGCCGCTCGAGCGCGTCGTCGCGGGAGGCCCAGCGGTTCCAGCCGATCGCCAGCGAGAGGGCGCGCGTGTCGGTGAGGGCGAGGGCGAGGGTCGTCTTGCGGTAGCGCGGCCCGTCGCCGGAGCCGGGGCGGACCCACTGCATGCCGAACCCGACGCCGAGCGGGCCCACGCCGTCGGCGGCGAAGACGGCGTCTGCGCTCGAGCCCGGGGTGACGTCGCGCTCGTGGAACGCCTGCACGGCGAGCCGGGGCACGAACCCCACGCCGGCCGGGTTCACCGCGAGCGCCGTCGGCTCCTCGGCGGCGGCGGCGCCCGGGAGGGGCAGCGAGAGCCCGGCGGGGAGGCCCTGGTCGCGATCGAGCGCGCTCTGGACCTGGGCGCGCGCGGGCAGCGCGGCGGCGACGATCGCCGCGGCGAGCGCGGCCTTCACGTACAGTCTCATGTGGGCTCCGGCGCGGGATTCTACCGGAGCGTCACCCGGGCGGCCGGGACCGGCCGGGGCGGAGGGGGATCCAAGGGGGGCTGCCGCCCCTCCCGGCCGAGGTCGCTACTCCTCGTTGCCCGCGTCCTCGACGGTCCGCAGGTGCTCCTCGGCGAGGGGCACGAGGTTGCCGGCCCGGTACTCGCGGAAGACGTCGAGGAGCTGCTCCTTGTGCGGCCGCACCTTCCCGAGCGGGCACTTCTCCCACTCCTTGCGCGGCTCATCGCAGTAGCCCATGCGCTTGTCGCCACACTTCGGCTGCAGGTAGCCGCCGATCTCCGGGATGGCCTTCATCACCTCGCGCCGCATGAGCGCGACCATGTGGCGGATCTCCCACTGCGCGCGCCAGCAGAGCCGGAGGTCCGCGATGTGCAGGAGCTCGGTGAAGTTCACCATCACCTGGAAGTTCGTCGGCGTGGCGTTGGGCAGCACGAAGCGGGCGTCCTCGGCGGGGATCCCCTTCTCGAGCGCCAGCTCGTACACGCGGGTGATCTCGCGCATGAGCCGGTCGTACTCGTCCGCCATCCCGTGCGCGTCGCGCCAGGTTCTCGGCATGACGTAGTCGAGCCGCTCCTCCTTGTAGCGGACGTAGCGCTGCGACTGCTGCTCGAACGAGATGCCGATCCGGTGGCGCACGAACTGGTGCGAGAGCGCCCGGGAGACGCCCGAGATCCCGAACCAGAACACCACCTGCTCGAGGGGCGAGGCGTGACCGGTCTTGAGCCGCTCCGCGATGAACTCGCGGATGGCGTCGGGCGCGATGCGTCCGTCGCGGATCTCGCTCCAGACCTCGCCGGGCGTCTTGGGGGTGTAGCAGGTGCGGTAGGCGCCGTAGAGCTTCGCGAGCGGGTCGCGGGCGTGGTCGATGAGGGTGACTTCGAGCGGCATGGGACGAGCTCTCCGGAGAGGGGCGCGGATTCTATAGCGGCGACCCGACACGGGGGAAAGGGCGGCGGAGGCCCGCGGGCCCGCGTATAGAGGGGCCATGGAGCCGAAGCCCGCCTCCGCGTCCCGCGTCGAGGTCACCCACCTCGTCATGCCGGGCGACGCGAACTCCCACGGCACCGCGTTCGGCGGCATGGTGATGCAGTGGATCGACCTCGCCGCCGGGATGGCGGCGATGCGCCACGCGCGCCTGCCCGTGGTCACGGCGTCGATCGACCAGCTCTCGTTCCTCGCGCCGGTCCCGATCGGCCACATGGCGCTCCTCGTCGCGCGCGTGACCGCGGTGTTCTCGACCTCCATGGAGGTGAACGTCGAGGTCTCGACCGAGGACCCGCGCACCGGCGAGCGGCGCAGGTGCTGCGACGCGTACCTGACCTTCGTGGCGATCGACGACGCTGGGCGGCCCACGCACGTCGCGCCGCTCGTCGCCGAGTCGGACGACGACCGCCGCCGCGAGCGCGGCGCGCGGGTCAGGCGCGAGTCGCGGCTGGGGCTCCGGGCTGCGCTCGCGCGCGAGTGAAGCGGCGGCGCACGCCCAGCTCGATCCCTTCAGGCGCCGCGCAGGCGCAGGTAGAGCGTCGCGCCGTCGTAGAACGTGAACCGCACGGCGCCCGCCTCGACGCGCGCCCCCGGCTCGAGCCGCAGCGGCGCGCGGCCGATGCGCAGCCCGTTCACGCTCGTGCCGTTGGACGAGCCTGCGTCCTCGACGGTCCAGCCGCCGGCCCCGTCGCGCCGGAGGACGAGGTGCCGGCGCGAGAGGGTGCCGTCGTCGACCACGATGTCGTTCTCGGGCGCCCGGCCGACCCGGACCTCCGGACCCCCGTTCCTGGCCGCGAGCGCGATGACGAGCGACTCGCCGGCCGCCACGAGCCGCGTGCCGGGGCCGGCGAGCATGGTCTCCCGCCCGGCCGCGGGCGGCCGCCAGGGACCCGCCTCCCACACGAGCCAGTCCTCGGGCCGCTCGCGGTGGAACGACGCGAGGTCGCACCCGGAGTACTTCCTCGTCAGCCAGGAGAGGAGAAAGCTCTTCACGGTGGCCCCCGCCGCGCGCTTCTGCGCGCGAACGGGGCGATGACATCACGGAGGGGCGAGGGGTGTCGAGCCGCAGGGCCACGGGACGCCACCGCCGCGTCGTTCCCGTCCCGGACAGCGGCCCCGGCCCGCGCTCAGCCCCGGACGCCCGCCGCGAGGACGGCCGGGAGCGCGGTGAGGCCGCGCGCCTCGAGGCGCGTCAGCCCGCGCCCCAGCGCGTGCGCGGTGCGGTGGCTCGGGAAGTACGGCGGCTTCGGGAACGTCGCGGCCGGATGGCGGATGACCGTCTTCTCGACGCGCTCGAGCATGAGCGCGTTGTGCACGAAGCCGCGGCCGCTCTGGATGTCGGTGAGCGGCGCACCGGGGTAGGCGCCCCAGGGCGTCGAGCCGAAGGCGAAGCCGTACCCGGCCCAGCAGTTCACGGAGACCGAGCCGTAGCGCAGCCGCCGGATCGCGCGCTCCAGCGCCGCCCCCGTCGTGCGGTCGGAGAGCGTGCGCGGGTGCACGGCGATGTGCGCCGCGAGCGTCCCCCACAGCATCTCGTTCGCGAGCGTCACCGCGGCGTCGAGGTACTCCAGGGGATCGGCGCTCCCGATCTCGGTCTGCCAGAGCAGGGCGCAGAACGGCTCGTCGCGGAACGCCGCGTCGTCGGGATCGGGCGCGACGCCGCGCACGATCGCCCAGGGGAGCTCGCCCTCCGCCGCCGCCCCGATGCGCCGCACGTCGCCGCGGCCGTCGAGCAGGCGGTGGTAGCTCGAGGCGGAGCCCGGGTACCAGGCGCGGCGGGGCGGCGCGAGCGCGGTGAACCGCTCCACCGCCGCGAGGAACTCGTCGCGCTGGCGCCACCCGCGGGCGGTGACGAGCATCTTGCCGGCGATGCAGTTGTAGGACGCGTTGTGCGTGAGCATCCCCGCGACGCTCTCGGCCTGCGCGGCGAGCGTCCGCGCGTCCCACGCCCCCGGCACGACCAGCACCGGCGTGATGTTCCCGAGCTCGCTCGAGATCTCCTTGCGCAGGAGCGGGTCGTTCCTCGCCATCCGCGCGGCGCGCTCCGGCCCCGGCGGACCCCACACGATGAGGTCGTGCGTGCGATCCGAGCCGGTGATGTGCACCTCGTCCACGCCCGGGTGGTGCGCGAGGTGCCAGCCCTCCTCCGCGCCGCCGTAGACGACGGCGAGGAAGCCGCGCGCGATCGCCTCGGCGAACGCCTCCTCGAAGAGCGGTCCGAGGTACGCGTTCACCGGGTTCATCTTGAGGACGCAGACCTTGCCCTCGTTGAAGAGCTTCGTCACGACGTCCGCGGGCGGGATCGCGTTGATGTTCCCCGCGCCGAGCACGAGGCAGACCTCGCCGTCGTGGTCGGGCGCCTTGTGAAAGCGCGCGCGGCCCTCGTCGAGCTCGGTCCTCCCGACGCCCTCCTCGAGGTGCACCTCGGCGCTGACGCCCCTGAAGAGCGCGCGATCGGTGGGGGAGGCGGGGAAGACGCGGACCGTGAGGCGCCCGTCGAGCGTCTCGCCGACGGCGCCGATGGGCGTGTTGCCGCGCGCCGCGAGCGCCTGGAGCGAGCGGACGACGAGGCGGAGCTGGCGGAGGACGACGTACGGCCCGCTCAGCCACTCCTCCCCGGCGACGGGGGAGTCGAGCGGGATGCCCTTCGCCGCGCAGGCCGCCGCGACGGCGCGCTCGGCGGTGCGCTCGAGGCCGCGCGCCATGGAGCGCGCCAGGGCGATGCGCTCGGAGAGCGACGCGCGCGCCCAGATCGGCGCGCCGTCGCGCAGGCGCGCCACGGCCTCGTCGAGGCGGCGCGGATCGGTGACGGGAGACGGGGCGGCTGCCGGACGCGTCATCGGGCGTTCTCCGCCCGCGATCGTAAGGGATCTCCCGGCCCGCCGCCCGAAACTTCCGGTGTCGGGGAGGCGCGCGCCCGGGGGCGACCCGCCGCGCGCGGCGCGGCGATCGTCCCGGGATCACGCTCGGTCGCTCAGGCGGGCTCGACCCGGCGCAGCGTCGCGAGCGTCACCTCGGGCGGCGCGTTCACGCGGACGCGGATCCCGGACATGCCGATCCCGCGGTTCACGTAGAGCTGGACCCCGCCGTCCAGCGCGTAGCGGCCGCGCAGGAACGGCTCGTGGACGATGGCCGAGAGGAACAGCGGCGTGAAGATCGGGATGTTGATCTGGCCGCCGTGCGTGTGGCCCGAGAGGCAGAGGGTCGGGCGGCCGAGGCGCTGGAGCTTCTCCGCCGTGCGCGGCCCGTGCGCGAGCACGAGCGGCGTCGGGCCGGCGAGCCCTCTCAGCGCCTTCCCGACGTCGTCGCGCCGGGTGAGGTGGTCGCCCACCCCGACGACGGGGAGCGGGGCGCCCCGCAGCCGCACGGTGGTCCAGGCGTTCTCGAGGACCTCGTAGCCGTGGCCCCGGAGCGCCGCGGCCGCGCCCTCCGGATCGACCCACACGTCGTGGTTCCCGAGCACGGCGATCGTGGGCGCGGCGAGGCCGCCGAGCAGCTCGTGCATCGGATCGAGCTCGCGGCGGGAGTGCGAGAGGTAGTCGCCGGTGAGGACGACGAGATCGGGCTGGAAGGCGTTCGCCTCCTCGATCGCGGCGCGGACGACCTCCGCGGGCGTCCGCGGCCCGACGTGGAGATCGGAGAGCTGCGCGACGCGCAGGCCGTGGTGCGCGGGATCGAGGCCCGGCACGTCGAACGTCACGCGCTCCGGCGTGGGCGCCGCGTGGCGGGCCTCGGCGGCGGACGGGAAGGCGCCGAGCGCGCCGGCGGCGCCGACGAGCGCCGCGCCCCTCAAGAACCCTCTCCGCCCGAAGCTCCGCTCCATCCGCGCTCGCGCTCCCTCGCCGGCCGCGCGGCATCGCGCTCGCGCCCCGGAACACTGGAACGCCCCGGGGCCGGCGGCGATTCCTTGGGCGGGGCGGGTCGTGGGGGCGTGCGGGGGCTCGCGCGGCAGGAGCGCGCGGCCCGCACGGCGGCGCGCCGGGTCCCCGGCCCGCTCGGGCGCCCCGGCGGGCGCGCGGTTGACGGAGCGCGGGGGCACGGCTATCGAGCGCGGAGGAGAGGAGCGGGCCTTGAGCATCATCCTCGATCCGGCGCCGGACTTCACGGCCGCGGCGGCCATCGGACCTTCGCCAGGCGAGGTGCGCGAGGTGGCGCTCGGCGACTACGCCGGCCGCTGGCTCGTGCTGGTCTTCTACCCGCGCGACTTCACCCCCGTGTGTCCGACGGAGCTGCTCGAGCTGTCGCGCCGCGCGCGCGAGCTCTCGGAGCTCCGCGCCGAGGTCCTCGCCGTCTCGGTGGACGACGTGGAGACGCACCAGCGCTGGATCCGCGAGGTGCTCGGCCCCATCGCCTTCCCGCTCGCGGCCGACCCGGCGGGCGCGATGAGCCGCGCCTACGGCGCCTTCCTCGAGCGCGCCGGCGTGGCGGCGCGCGCCACGTTTCTCGTGGACCCCGAGGGAATCGTCCAGTACGCCGCGTTCCACAACCTGGAGGTGGGCCGCTCGCCCTCGGAGATCCTGCGCGTGCTCGAGGCGCTGAGGACGCGCGAGCGGGTGCCCGCCGAGTGGCGGCGCGGCGAGCCTACGCTCGGGCGTTGAGGCGCGTCGCGCTGCGGGAGGGAATCACTTGGCGTGAACGCGGCGCGGCGACGCTCGACGCCGCGGCGCCCGCGTCGTCGAGACCGGTCGCGGCGCTCCGTCGGGCGCGGCTCACTTGCCGAGCAGGTTTGCGGGCGGCACGCCCAGCGCCTTGGCCATCTTCTCGATGGTCTCCAGCGGTGGAGAGCGCTGCCCGCGCTCGAGCATCGAGACGTACGAGACGGAGATCCCGACCTTGTCGGCCAGCGCCTTCTGGGAAAGCTTCTTCTTGGCCCGCAGGCGGCGCACGTTGCCAGCGAATCGCGTCAGGAGATCCATGCGAAACCCTTAGCAAAGTGACCCCGCGTGCTCATTGTCCTTTTCGGGGTGCCCCCCGGGCGTCCTCGACGCTGAGTGACGCGGTTACTAGTGTCTTTTTGTCCCACGACCAAAGGAGGACTCGAATGGCAGCGAAGCCAAAGGCCGTCTGGCGGCTGGAGGTCGGCGACGAGGCGCCCGACTTCGAGCTGATGGCGACCGGCAGCACTGCGGGTAAAGGCGACACGAAGCGGAAGATCCGGCTCTCCGACTATCGTGGCAAGAAGAACGTGGTGCTGGCGTTCTACCCGGCCGCCTACACCCCCGTCTGAACCGTCCAGATGCCCTCGTACGAGGAGGATCTCTCCGAGTTCGAGCGGCGGAATGCCCAGGTCCTGGGCATCAGCACGGATCAGGTCCACACCAACGAGGCGTGGGCGAAGTCGATGGGCGGGCTGTCGTTCCCGCTCCTGTCCGATCACTGGCCGCACGGCTACGTGGCGGCCCTCTACGGCGTCCTCCGCGGCGAGAACGGCATCTGCGAGCGCGCGATCTTCGTCGTCGACAAGCAGGGGAAGGTTGCCTACATCGACATCCACGACATCGGCGAGCAGCCCCCCACCGACAAGATCATGGCGGCGCTCGACAAGCTGAAGTAGCGGAGGGCGGATGCCGCAAGGAGCCGAGCCGAAGCCGCTCGAGCTGTCCCGTTACTGCGTTCCGTTCACGCCGTTCCAGGGGAAGCTCGAGGACGCCGCGATCTGCATCGTCTCGACGGCCGGGGTCCGGCTCGCGAGCGACGTGCCGTTCGTCACCGACGGCGACGCCACCTGGCGCGTCATCGGGGGAGACGCGGAGGCGAAGGACCTCCGCTACGACGACACGCACTACGACCACGCCTGCGTGGATCGCGATCTCAACTGCGTGTTCCCCATCGACCGGGTGCGCGAGCTCGCGCGCGAGGGGCGGGTGGGCGGCCTCACCGAGCGCCACTTCTCGCTCGGCTTCAGCCAGGCGCTCCGCGAGCTGCGCGAGAAGACCATCCCCGCGCTCGTGCGCGAGGTGGACCGAGAGCGCCCCGGCGCCGTGCTCCTCACCGGCGGCTGACGCCTCTGCCACCGCACGGTGGTCACCGTGCAGCGGATGATCGAGCTCGTGGGCATCCCGACCGTCGTCGTGACGGTCGAGCCGGAGGAGACGCGGCAGGCGCGGCCTCCGCGCGCGCTCTGCCCCCGCGGCTTCGTGGTGGGCCACTCGCTCGGACGCCCGTCCGACACCGCGCTCCAGAAGTGGATCCTCATGGACGCGCTCGGGCTGCTCGTCGGGGAGCCGCGCCCGGGCGAGGTGATCGAGCGGGACTACGCCTGAACCCCGCTGGCGGTCCCCGATCACCACCGGTGGTCGGGAACCGCCGCGGTCCAGGCACGATCCGGTCGGGGCTCGCGCCGTCCCGTCACGGACCGTCGTAGGCGGTCACGGCACCCGGCCCGAACCTCGACTCGAGGTGGGCCATGTAGACCACGCGAGGGCTCGCCCAGCGGTCGATCTGGATCGACCGCACGGGCCCGCGCGCGAAGGCCGGCACCGAGTCCGGGGGGAGGTCCTGCACCCACGCGCCGTTCCGGTAGCGCCCGAAGCCGCCCCAGGCGAACCCCACCCACACCGAGCCGTCGGACGGATCGCACGCGACGGCGAGCGCGCCGCCCGCGCCGGCGGGGACGCCGACGGTGCTGAAGGTGGAGGCGCCCTTGCGCAGGAAGGCGAGGCCGTGCGCGTCCGAGCCGACCCACATCGTCCCGTCGTCGCAGAACGAGATCGACTGCACGCTGTCGCGCTTCGTGGCGTCCGCCGGATCCGCGTCCGAGCTCCAGATCCAGAGGTAGGGGCTGGGCGGCGACTGGTTCCCCCACCACGGGCCGTGGAAGTTCTGCGACAGCTCCGGCCGCCGCATCGAGGCGTAGCCGGGGAGGCTCGCCGTGCGGAACTGGTTCGCGTACCAGGGCACGTTCGTGGTGGGGTCGAACGCGAGCGCCCACGCCTCGCCGGTGAGGAACTCGCCGTGCGCGTAGATCGCGGGGTGCTCGTGCTCGAACACGCCCTTCGCGTCCTCCCAGGCCGGGTCGCCGCGGGTGAGGTCCTGGAGGCCGCGCGCGTCGGGGTTCGCGACGAGGATCGAGATCGTGGCGTGCGTGCCGCCCAGGAGCGCGTCGCCGTACGAGAGCGAGCGGCCCTTGTCGTGGTTCACGACGATGCGCTGCACCTGACGCAGCTTCCGGCGGCCGCCGAGCATGAACGGATCCCAGCCGTAGCACTGGGTGTCGTTCGAGCCCTCCACGAAGAACTCGCACACGTAGCCCGGGGGCGTCGCGATCCGGACGTGCCGCTCGCGCGCGAGCGTCGTGCCGTCGAACGTGACGACGTCGGCGCCCCCGGAGTCGACCGCCCAGTCGGCGTCCGTGTCGCCGTCGGTGCCGACGCCCTTGAAGCCGATGATCGCCTTGTTCGGCGTCGAGCCCGCGACCGAGATGACCGGGCACGTGACGGCGGGATCGGACGGGGTCGCGTTCGCGATCTGCGCCGCGTCGTGGCAGTTCTTCGTCAGCCCGGCGGCGTCCGCGTCGAAGCGCTTGAAGTCCTGGGCGGCGCGGGACTTCGCGTAGACGGCGGCGTCGCCGCCCGCGACGTAGACGTTGCCGGCCTCGTCCGCGGAGACGTCGCTCACCTTGGCCGGGAGCCCCTGCTCGGCGCCCCAGAACCGGAAGGCGCCGACGACGACCGGCGCCTTCACCGCCGGGGCACCGCCTCCGCCGCCGCCACCTCCCGTGCCGCCTCCGGTCCCGCCCCCCGTGTCGCCGCCGGTGCCGCCGCCGCCCGTGTCGGCCGGGGTCTTGGTGCCGCCGCCTCCGCCGCCGCCGCACGCGGTCAGCGCAGCCGCCGCGAGCACCGCCGCCCAACGCCGCATCCCGGCCATCCGCCGTCTCCCGCGCGCCCGCCCGGACGCCGGGCCGACGGGCCCTCCGGCACGCACGCGCAAGAAAAGCTGGCCCGAGCGACACGGTCCGCCAAGCCGGGGCGCCGGGGGCAGCACTCCGGGTGAGACCTCCCACGCTCGGACGGGGGGCGCGATCTGGCGCGCGCGGCCCGGCGCGGTCACAATCGGGCCATGCTGCAGGGAGACCTCGCGACCTTTCCCCTCGCCGAGCTGTTCCAGTGGCTCGATCAGAGCAGGCGCTCGGGGATCGTCGAGCTCGACGCGGGCGAGGGGACGCCGTTCTGGCTGCACGTCGTCGACCGCCGCATCGTCGCGGCGGCGCGCCCACCGTCCGAGCCGTCGGCGCTCGGCACGCTCGCCCGCTGGTCGCACTCGGAGCCGCCGGAGTCGCTCTGGCCGGAGGCGTGCGCCGACCGGATCGTCGATCTCTTCCTCGCGCCGCCAGGGGGCCGGTTCACGCTCATCGTGGACGCCGGCGGCTTCGAGGACGGGGTCCGCCTCGACGTGGGGCTCGGCCAGATGGCGCTCGAGGGCCTGCGGCGGCTCGACGAGTGGCCCGAGCTCGACCGGCGCTACCCGTCGGACACGGCCGCGCTCGTAGCGGAGGAGGGCGCCGCACGCCCGCGCACGCCGGGGCAGCGCGCGCTGCTGGAGGCGGCGCGGCGCCGCGCGTCGATCGCCGAGGCGCGCCTCGCGCTCGCCCTCTCTCGCGCCGCGGTGCTCCGCCGGATCGAGGCGCTCCGCGCGCTCGGCCTCGCGCGCGTCGAGGGCGTGTCCGCGCACCCGGACCCGGTGGCGTCACTGGTGGCGAAGGCACAGCTGCTCGTCGACGCGCGCCAGTTCGACGAGGCGGGCATCGTGTTCCGGAGCCTGCTCGCCGCGGATCCTTCCGACCGGCGCGTCCGCGCGCTCCTGCGCGAGGCCGAGCGCGAGCAGGTCGCCGTGCTCTACGCGGAGCTGTCCCCGGTCGCGGTCCCCGTCCTCCTGGCCGGGCCCGCGGCGCTCGACGGGCCGGCGGCGCGGCGGCTCGGCCCGACGGACCGCGAGGTCGCGGGCCGCCTGAACGGCAAGTGGGACGTCGCGAGCATCGCGCTCGCGAGCCCGCTGCGGGAGGTCGAGACGCTGAAGGCGCTCCGCAAGCTCGTCCGGCTCGGGCTCGTCGAGCTGCGCGAGGCCTGAGGCGCGGGGCGAGGGAGCTCGGCGATCCGACGCGAGCGCGCAGGGCGTCACGCGCGCGCCGTGACAGGGGCGTGACCCTCCGATGGCAGGATCCAACGCGCTCTGGAGGGCACACCATGATCGACACCGCCTCGCACGACGCTCCGCGCGCCGCAGAGAAGCCGCTCCTGCGCGGCGTGTCCCACGAGATCGCCGCGTTCGTCGCGCTCGCCGCGTGGATCGCGCTCGCGCTCGTCTCGCCGTCGGCGCGCGCCCGCGCCGCGGCGAACGTCTACGGGGCGAGCCTCTTCACCCTGTTCGCCGTGAGCGCGCTCTACCACCGGCCGACCTGGCCGCCGCGCGCGCGGCGCTGGATGCGACGGCTCGATCACTCGGCGATCTTCCTCCTCATCGCCGGAACGTACACGCCGTTCTGCCTGGTCCTCGGCGGCGCGCGCGGCGAGGCGCTCCTCGCGATCGCGTGGGGCGGGGCGGCGCTCGGCATCCTCCAGTCGATCCTGTGGGTCCGCGCGCCGAAGCCCCTCATCGCGGTGATCTACGTGCTGCTCGGCTGGGTGATCCTTCCGGTGATGCCCGCGCTCGTGGCGCGCCTCGGCCCGGGCGCGATCGCGCTGCTCGGCGCCGGCGGGATCGCCTACAGCCTGGGCGCGGTGGTCTACGCGACGCGGCGTCCGGATCCGTTCCCGCGCGTGTTCGGGTACCACGAGATCTTCCACGCGCTCGTGGTGGTCGCGGCGGGGCTCCACCTCGCCGTCACGGCGCGGGCGCTCTTCTCGCTGTAGCCGATGCTAGCGGCCGGCGGCCCGGGCCGCTGCCTTCACCTTCGCGGCGACGAGGACGTAGAGCGCGAAGAGCGCGTCCCGCTCGGTGACCGCCGCGTCCGGCATCGCCGCGATGCGCGCGAGCCGGAGCAGCTCGTGCGGGTCGAGCCCGAGCCGCGCGGCCCGCCCGTCCTCCGCGGGCACCCGCGCCAGCACCGCGGCCACGCCATCCGCGGCGATGCGCGCGGCCTCGCCGTAGGTCCGCTCGCGCAGCGCGTGCTCGGTGGCGGCGATCGCCGCGCCCTCTCCCGGGAAGAGCCGCGCGAAGGACACCGGGGCGAGCGCCGCCGGATCGGCCGGCCCGGAGGCCTCGGCCGCAGCGGAGAGCTGGGAGGCGAGCTCCGACCCGCCGCCGGAGAGCTCGAGCGGCCGCGGCGTCGCGCGGCGCGCGGGCTGGCGCGAGCGCAGGTCCTTCACCACGAGGCGGGTGATCTCCTTCAGCCCGGCGAAGACCCCGACGCCGCGGCTCGCGATGCTCTCGACCTCGGGCGCGCCGTGGCGGTTCAGGGCGGCGCGGAGGTCCTCCACCGGCAGCGCGCCGGGGAGATCGCGCTTGTTGTACTGGAGCACGTGGGGGAACTCGGCGAGGGAGATGCCGAGCTCGCCGAGGTTCGTGGCGAGGTTGTCGATGGACTCCGCGTTCGTGTCCCGCGCCGCCGGCTGGGAGTCCGCCACGAACACGACCCCGTCGGCGCCGTTCAGCACGAGCTTGCGGGTCGCGTCGTAGAACACCTGGCCCGGCACCGTGTAGATCTGGAGCCTGAGCGTGAGCCCCCGCACCTGCTCGATCTTGAGGGGCAGGAAGTCGAAGAAGAGGGTGCGATCACCCTCCGTCGAGAGCGACACGAGCTGGCCGCGCGTCTCCGGGCGGACGCTCTCGTAGATCTGGTGGAGGCTCGTCGTCTTCCCGGACAGGCCGGGGCCGTAATAGACGATCTTCGCCGAGATCTCCCGCGCGAGCGGGTTGACGGTGGACACGGCCGGCATCATAGCCCCGGGCGATCGGGGGAGCGACTTCGCCGCAGGCGCGAAGGTCCGCTCCGGGCGCCTCGGGAGAGGCGGACGCGGCCTTCACCGCGCGAGGAGGGCGTCCACCACCGCGACCAGGTCCTCGCCCTGCACGGTCGGTGGGCCCATGGCCGGGTGGAAGCGCCGCTCCAGCCGCGCGCACCAGCCCCCCACCAGCCCGGCGCGCTGGGCCCCTTCGACGTCCCACGCGTGCACCGCGACGAGCGCGAGCCGCTCCGGCGGCTGCCCGAGGGTGCGCGCGGCGTGCAGGTAGATCTCGCGGCCCGGCTTGTAGCGGCGGATCTCGTCGACGCCCATGACGCGCGCGACGTGATGGAGGAGGCCCGCGCGGTCGAGCAGCCCGCGCGTCGCCTCGACGCCGCCGTTCGAGAGGGTCGCGATGGGCACGCCCGCGCCGGCGAGCCTGCGGAACGCGGGCGCGACGTCCGGCGCGGGGTCGAGCGTGTTGAAGCCGTCGAGGACGTCCTCGACGGCCGCGCGCTCCACCGGGCGGCTCCGCTGGGCGAGGAGCACCTCGAGCGCGCCGCCGGCGATCTCGCGGAAGGGCCGGAACGAGCCGCTCGCGTCGAGCGCGAACGCGTCCCGCAGGATCCGCGTGAACCAGGTGTCGAGGTCGAGGGGAGCGAGCCCCAGGGCGGCGAGGCGCAGGCGCAGGGGATCGAGCGGGAAGAGCGTCTCGATGACGTCGAAGATCACGGCGGCGGGGCGGGCCATGGGCCGGTGCGTACGCCGCGGCCTCCGCCGGCGCAAGGCGCGGGCGGGGGCAGCGGCGCGGAGGCGGCCCCCGGCGTCGGGGCCCGTTGACGGCGGGGGGCGGAAGGGCGAAAAGGCGGCCATGCCGTCCACCTCGCTCACCTTCGCGAGCCGCGCCGAGCACCGCGCCTGGCTCGAGGCGCAGTCGGCCCTGCCCGAGGGCTTCTGCATCGGGACCACGAGCTTCGAGTTCGTCCCGGTCGAGGCGCCGAAGCCCGGCCGGATGAAGCTCACGCTCGTGGCGCTCGACCGCCCGACCCCCGCCTTCGCCGCGAAGTTCACCCGGAACGCCTTCCCTGGCGCGCCGGTGATCGTGGGCAAGCGCCGCCTCGACGGGCCCACGCTGGGCGGCATCGTGGTGAACACCAAGATCGCCAACGTCTGCGCGCCGGGCGGGATCGAGGCGGCGGAGCGCGTCGGCGCCGAGGCGGCGCGGCTCATCGGGATCGCGCCCGAGGAGGTGCTGCCTTCGTCCACCGGGGTCATCGGCTGGCAGCTCCCCGTCGAGCGGATGATCGCGGCGCTGCCCGAGGCCGCCTCCGCGCTCCAGTCCGGCACGATCCTCCCGGCCGCCGAGGCGATCACGACGACCGACCTCTACCCCAAGGTGCGGCGCGCGCCGCTCGGGGAAGGGACGCTCGTGGGCATCGCCAAGGGCGCGGGCATGATCGAGCCGAACCTCGCGACCATGCTCGTCTACCTGCTCACCGACGTGGACGTGCCGCGCGACACGCTGCGCGCCGCGCTCGACGCCGCCGTCGAGGTGACGTTCAACTGCATCTCCGTCGACACGGACACGAGCACCTCCGACACCGTCGTGATCGTCTCCTCCCGCAAGAAGGCGGCCCCGCCGCCCGGCGCGCTCGCCGCCGCGCTCGCGCAGGTATGCGGCGACCTCGCCGAGGACGTGGTACGGAACGGGGAGGGCGTCCACCACGTGATCCGCGCGAGCGTCACCGGCGCGCGCACGTTCGAGGAGGCGCGCGCGATCGCCAAGTCGGTGGTGAACTCGCCGCTGCTCAAGGCGGCGGTGAACGGGAACGATCCCAACGTGGGGCGGCTCCTCTGCGCCGTCGGCAAGCAGGCGGGCGCCGCCGGGATCCCGCTCGACCCCGCGCGCGTCACGATGCGCGTGGGCGACGACCTCGTGCTCGAGGGCGGCGCGATGCGGCTCGACCCCGCGAAGGAGGAGCGGCTCGTCGCCCACATGAAGTCGGCGGAGCTGTACGCGACGCGTCCGTCCGCGGACGGGCTCTTCCGGCCGCCGATCGACTACCCGCCGCACGAGCGGCGGGTGGAGATCGGGATCGACCTCGGCATGGGGAGCGCGGCGTGCGCGGTCCTGGGGGCCGATCTGACGCACGAGTACGTGACCGAGAACGCGGACTACCGGAGCTGAGGCGCGCGAGCCAACACCCGACCGCGCCCGAGTCCGGCGGGTCCGCGCGGCGGACCTTCGGGCCCGAGAAACCCCTCACGCCCCGCGCGCTGCTCCCGGCACCGACCGTGCACTCTCGCGCGCTCGCGCGGGGGCCGCGCCGGGGAGATCCACGATGAAGGTGACCGAGAAGGGCAGGGCGGAGGGCGGCTCGAGAGGCGCCATTGCGCAGCGGTTCGACGAGGTCCTCCGCAACGCCCGCCGAGGCGTCCGGGCTCCGCACCGGTCGCCTGCAGTCGCCGGCGTCGACGAGCGCGCCGGCGCACCCCGGAGCCTGCGCGCGCGACGCGCGAGCGCGGATCACGCGGGCAGCGTGCTGCGCGAGCGGCGCGCGGACGCCTTCGAGGCGGAGCGGCTGACGCGGCCTCCGCCCGCGCCGGTGGCGCAGCTCCAGCCCGCGCGCATCGAGGGGGTGGCGGACCTGCGCGCGATCGTGCGCACGCTGCCCGCCGCGATCGAGGCCGCGCGCGTCCGCGAGGGCGAGCCCCTGTCCCTGTCGCTCGGTCGCGCGCTCTCGGTCGATCTCCGGCGCGGCGCCGGCGGCCTCGAGCTCGTGCTCCGGCCCGACGCCGTGCTGCAGCGCGCCGCCGCCGCCGAGCTGCCCGGGCTCCTCGAGACGCTCCGCGCGCGGGGCATCGTCGTGGCGCGCGCGGAGGTGCGCGCGCAGCCGCACGCCGGCCCGCCAGCCGGGCGCTCCGCGCGTTGACGCCGTCCCGGCCCTCCGCTACAAAGGGCGCCTCGGTACGGCACCGTCGCCAAGTGGTAAGGCAAAGGTCTGCAAAACCTTTATTCCCCGGTTCGAATCCGGGCGGTGCCTCTCTCCGAAGGGCTCGAAGCCGCTCAGGTTTCGGGCCCTTCGTGTTTTCGCGCGGTGAACGGCGGGCCCCGCCGCGCAGGGCCCGGGACAGGCCGATCCCTCCGCGGCGCGCTGCGAAGCTCACGCGAGGCGTGTACGTTCGTCCCGGCAGGCGAGCGTCGAGGACAGGGGAGGGTGCGCGAGGTGCTCCGAGGGATCGGCGATGGCGCGGAGCCGAGCGGTGCGAACGCGCCGCGCCGCCGGATCGCGGCGCGGGGTCGTCCGCTCGAGGACCCGGCGTGCGCCGGCTGCAGGCAGCTCCCGCTCCTGCGAGCGCTTCGCCGCGCGGGGCTCGCCGTCCGCGGCGGTCTCGGCTGCGAGCCTCCGGCCGCGGGCGAGCGGGACGCGCCGCCCGGCCGCGTCGCGCGGATGGCGGGCGCGGTCGAGGCCCTCGTCCGTCCCGGGGCGCTCGTCGCGGAGGCCCGCGACCTCGCGCTGCTCGTCGTCGCCGATCGCGGGCCGCACCGCGCCGCCGCCGTGGAGTCCGCGCTCGCCGCGGCGGGCGCGCGCGTCGTGCGCCTTCCCGCCGGGTCGGGCGCGCAGGACGCCGAGCGGCTCGTGGCAGAGGCGCTCGCGAGCGTCCGCCCCGCGGCGCTCGTCGCGCTCGCAGAGTGCGCGCGCCGCGAGGAGGCACGCCCGCCGCTCGCGATCGAGCCGGCTCGCTGCAACCGCTGCGGCGCCTGCCTCGGCCTCGGCTGCGTCGCGCTCTCCGACCCAGGGGGCGAGGCGATGTCGATCGACCCCGCGCGTTGCGTCGGCTGCGGTCTGTGCGCCCCGCTCTGCCGCGGCGGCGCCATCCGGTGTCGCTGACGAGGCGCGGCGCGAGGGCGCCATCTCGGCGGGTCGGATTCCCTCTCTCCTCGACGAGACGTGCTCCTGCCTCACCGGTACGGTCCGCTCCGCCCCCGCAGGGCGCCCGGGCGACGGGGGCTGCCGGGACGCAGGCGGCGCGTTAGACGAGGGGCGTGGCGACCGAGATCTGCCAGTACTGCGGCGTCGACCTCGACGAGATCGAGCCGCGGCAGGAGACCGGCTGGACGTACGGCGTCGAGTGCAGCCGCTGCGCGCCGGAGCAGCGCCGCTCGCAGGTGCTCGCGCGCCGGGAGCGCGTGGCGGAGCTCGCTTGCCCGCAGTGCGGCGCGCGCATCGCGCCGGCGGAGGGGCACCCCGACGTGCTCGTCGTGAAGGAGCTCACCTACGAGGTGTGCGCGGCGTGCGGCGAGCGCTGCGGCGTCGCGGCGGTGCGGAAGGTGCGCGACGTGTCGGGCGGGACGATGTAGCGATCAGCGCGGGGACCGCGAGGAGCCGGCGAGGTCCGCGACGGTGCGGGGCCGCTGCCGGTTGCGCACGTGCTCCTCGAGCCAGCGGACCGTGTCGAACAGCGTCTCCTGCGCGTCGCGCGCGGAGAAGCCGAGCTCCGCCTCGGCCTTGCCGGACGCGCAGTACCAGAAGTGCTCGCCCATCTCGACGGATCGCGGATCGAGCGGCGTCTCGCTGCCGCGCCAGGCGTGGAACTTCTCGAGGAGCCGCGCGCCGGCGAGGTTCAGGTCGGACGGGAGCCGCACGCGCGGGGCCGCGACGCCGGTGAGCCGCTCGAGCCGGCCGAAGAAGTCGCGGAACGTCATGTTGGCGCCGCCGAGCAGGTAGCGCTCGCCGGGCCGCCCTCGCGTGAGCGCGGCGCTGAACGCGCGCGCCGCGTCGCGCACGTCCACGAACGAGAGGCCGCCCGAGGGCATCGCGGGGATGCGGCGCTCCATGAACTTGAACACGACGTCGGTCGAGGAGAGGCGCGCGTCGCCGGGCCCGAGCAGGAGCGACGGGTTCAGCACGACGAGCGGCAGCCCCGTCTCCGCGTGGATCCGGAGCGCGGCCTTCTCCTGGTAGATCTTGGACAGGTAGTACGGCCAGCCCGCGACCACGGCGATGGGGTGGTGGTCCGCCTCGGTGGCGACGCGCTCCTCGCGCGAGACCGCGATGGTGCCCGAGGAGGAGGCGAGCACGACCCGCTTCACCCCGGCCGCGACGCAGGCCTCGAGGAGCCGGCGCGTGCCCTGGACGTGCAGGTCGTAGAGCGCGCGCGGCTCGGCCGGATCGAAGTCCACCTGGCCGGCGAGGTGGTACACGGCGTCGACGCCGCGGACCGCCTCCCGCACGGCGCCCTCGTCCGCGAGGGAGGCGCGCACCACCTCCGCGCCGATCCGCTCCGCGTCCGGCGGGGCGGAGCGCTGCAGGAGCCGCAGCCGGTGGCCCTCTCCGGCGAGGAGCGGCACGAGGGCCGAGCCGAGGAACCCGGTCGCGCCGGTGACGAGGACGTTCATGGCTCGTCCTTCCGCCGCCGGGCGCGGGTACGCGTGGCGGTCGCGGCGCCGGTCTGGGTGGCGTGCGGAGTCGGACTCGGAGTCGGACTCGGAGTCGCGGGGGAGGGCGGGGCCGGCGCCGGCGTCGCGGTCGCCTTGGGGATCGAGGTCGCGATCGCGCCGCCGGTCGAGGCCTTCCGCTCGCCCTTCGCCGCCTCCCGCAGGGCGCGGACGGCGTCCTCGATCACCCGCGTCGCGACCTTGTACCCCTCGCTCCGCGGCAGGCCGGCGATGCGCTGGCGCAGCTCCTCGACGGCGATGGGGCGGCCGATGCGCACCTCGAGCTCGGCGTTGCGCGGGACGCTCTTGCCCGGCGGCAGCGCCTCGAAGGTGCCGTCGAGGTGGAGCGGCAGCACGTCCACGTTGCACTGCAGCGCGAGGTAGCCCGCGGTCGGGAAGAACGGCCGCAGCGCGCCGTCGCGGGTGCGCGTCCCCTCGGGGAAGATGAGGAGGTGGTACCCGCGGCGGAGCGCCTCGGCCGCGGCCTTGAGGCTCGCCTTGAGCGAGCCCTCGCGCTCCATCGGGATGAGGTTCGTGAAGTTCTCGAAGTAGGCGCGCTTCACGCGGGTGTCGAAGAAGTAGTCCCGCGCGGCGAGCGCGGCGAGGCGCCGGCCCTCCTCGCCGAGCGCGATCTTGACGAGCCCCATGTCGAGGTGGCTCGCGTGGTTCGCGACGACGAGCACGTTGCGATCGTGCGGGATGTTCGCGGCGCCGACGACCTTCGCCTCGTAGAGCCCGTGGTAGAGGGCGCGCTGGCCGAGCCCGAGCAGGCGACGACCGAGCTTCGCCAGCGCCGCCGGCACCGCGATCTCCGCGTCGCCGGCGGGCGGCGGCGGGGCGGCGCGCTCCGGCTCCGGCGCGTGGCGGTGGACCGCCGCCGAGACGACGCGCGCGAGCTCGCCCGCGGTCTGGACGTCCTGCAGGTGCTCGGCGGCGGACGCGGGCACGCCCGCCTCCTCCAGCGCGGCGGTGAGCTCGGTGAGCATCAGGCTGTCGAAGCCGAGATCGGTCGCGAGGTGCGACTCGTGCGTCACCTCGGCCCGCGGGCGGCGCGAGACCTCGGCGAGGAGATCGAGGAGCCAGCCCTCGCCCGCGCCGCGGTCCTTCGCCGACTCCCGCGCGCGCCGCCCCTTCTGCGCGGCCGTCTCGAGCCGGAGCAGCTCCTCGCGCACGAGGCCGCGCTTCACCTTCCGCGTCGCCGTCTTCGGCAGCTCGCCGTCCACGACGTGCCAGACCTTCGCGCGCTTCGCGAACGGGAGGGACGCCGACACCGCGCGCACGTGGGCCTCGAGGCGGGCGCGCACCTCCTCGCGATCGTCCTCGCCGTACTCGGGCACGACGATGAGCGCGACCTTCTCGCCCGTGCCGTCGGGGAGCCCCACGACGCACAGCTCCTTCACGAGCTCCGGCTCGCGGTAGGCGTCCTCGACCTCGTCCGGGTAGACGTTCTTCCCGTTGGCGTCGATGATGACGTCCTTCTTGCGCCCGACGAGGGTGAGGTTGCCGTTCGCGTCGAGCTTGCCGAGGTCGCCGGTCCGCAGCCAGCCGCCCTCGAGCACCTGGCCGGTGAGCTCGGGATCGACGCCGGCGTGCTCGCCGCCGCGCCAGTAGCCGAGCATGACGTTCGGCCCGCGGGCGAGCACCTCGCCGACGCCGTCCGCGTCCGGCTCGGAGATCCTGAGCTCGACGCCGGGCAGCGCCGGACCGACGCTCCCCTTCGGCGCCTCCTCCTCGGGCTGCGACACCGCGAGGACCGGCGCCGCCTCCGTGAGCCCGTAGCCCTCGTACAGGTCGAAGCCGAGCTCGCGGAACGCCTTCTGGACCTCGGGATCGAGCGCGGAGCCGCCCGACACGAGCAGGCGCAGGCGGCCGCCGAAGCGGCGGTGCACCGGCCAGAAGAGGAGCTTGCCGAGGTTCACCCCGAGCTCGGAGTCGCGCAGCGCGGCGTTGCCCTTCATGAGCGCGCGGAACGCGGCCTCGACCACGCCGGGCTTCGCCGCGAGCTCCTGCGTGATGCGGCGGTGGAGGAGCGACCAGAGCGCCGGCACCCCGATCATCGCCGTCACGCGCCCGGCGGAGAGCGCCTCGGAGATGCGGTCCGAGGTGAGCTCGTCGAGGTACTCGATCTCCGCGCCGCGCGAGAGCGGCACGAGCAGCCCGCAGGTGAACTCGAAGGTGTGGTGCAGCGGGAGCACGGACAGCATGCCGTCGCCCGGGCCGAGCTCGAACGTGCCGACGAGCTTCGCGACGAGGCTCGCGAAGTTGCGGTGCGAGAGCATGACGCCCTTGGGCGTGCCGGTCGTCCCGCTCGTGAAGATGAGCGAGGCGAGGTCGTCCGGGCCGATCTTCACGGGCGGCGCGCCCGCGCCGGGGGGGCCGCCCGCGAGCGCCTCCCCGAGGAGCGCGGTGCGCGCGCCGGGCACCGCCGCGGCGGCGAGCGCCGCGAGGCCGGGGCTGCGCTCGGCGGCGTCGTCGGAGAGGAGCGCGAGGCGCGCTCCGGCGGTCCGCCAGAGGTTCGCGAGCTCGCGCTCGGTGAGCTGCGGATCCACCGGGACCGCCGCCGCGCCGGCGCGGAGGATCCCGAAGTAGGCGATCGCCCACTCGGGCCGGTTCTCGCTCGCGAGCAGCACGCGGTCGCCCTTCGCGACCCCGGCCGCGTGCAGGAACGCGGCGACCGCGCCGGCGCCCCGCCGCAGCTCGCCGTACGTGACCCGCGTCTTCGCCGCGCCCTGCATCCGCAGCGCGACGCGGTCCTTCCAGCGCTCGCACCCGGCGTCGAGGAGCTCGAGCAGGTCGCGGTGGGCCTTGGGGGCGTGGACGCGCTTGCCGGACTCCTCCTCGAGCCCCGGGAACACCCACTCCTCCATGCCCTTCATGTGCACGTCGAGCCAGTAGCGCCGCCAGTCGAGCGCCTCCGGATCCCACGGCACGCGCGCGCGGTCCGCGTCGCCGAGCCGCGCGTACAGCGCGCGGATCGCGGCGCAGCGGAAGACGTAGCGGTTGTCCCAGACGAACGGCATGTAGAGGTCCCACATGGCCTTCGTCTTCTCGAGCCGGTTGCCGAGCTCGTCGAGGCTCTCGGCGGCCCCCTCGGCGAGCGCCGTGAGCCGCGGCGCGCCCCAGCGCGGCGACGCCTCCAGGAGGAGCCGCTTCGCCCCGCGGGCGAGCGCGGAGATCGCGGGCGCGCTCGCCGCCTCGTAGTGGGCGCGCGAGACGGAGTAGGGCTCGAGCCGGGAGAGGAGCCGGTTCCAGGTGCGGTTCCCCTCCTCGCGCTCGCGGAAGAAGCGGCGCCGGTAGAGCGCCGTGAGCTCGACCGCGCGCCGCGCCCAGAGGGGGTTCACGTCGCCCGAGGCGAGGTGGTAGACGCGGCCCTCCGGGAGCTCCCGGGCCCCGGACGCCCGCGAGGCGTCGCGGCGCTCCACGAGCTCGGCGGTCGCCGCGATCATCGCCGCCGCGACGAGATCGACCGGCACGACGTCCAGGATCGCCTTCTCCGCGGCGGGGAAGCTGCGGTGCCCCTTGAGCGCCATGAAGGCGAGCGGCGCGCTCGTCGTGAACCCCTCGTTCCAGCCGGGGAACGGGAAGCGGAGCGCGCTCTCGACGATCGACGGCCGGACGATCGACCAGACCACCCGCTCGCCCCGGGCGCCTCCGAGCGCGCTCGCGGCGATGACCTGCTCGCCGAGCGACTTCGTGTAGGTGTACGTGTTGGGCCAGCCCCAGTGGCGGGCGCGGGTCATGCCCGCCTCGACGAGCTGCCCGGACAGCCACAGCCGCCTCTCGCGGCCGACGGCGAGCCGCAGGGCCTTCTCGTCGCCCGCGCGCCCCTCGGCGCGGAGCCGCTCCAGCGCGCGATCGCGGAACTCGGACTGGAGCACGCGGTCGTCGGCGCGCGCGCGGAGCTCCTCGATGCGCCGCGTGGCGTCGGCGAGCTCGCCGTCCACGTCGAAGTCGGCGGCGGCGAGGGCGCCCGCCTTCGGCCGGCCCTCGACGCCCTCGCGGCGCGGGAAGTAGCCCGGGAGCTCCTCGTCCTCGTGGACGACGCCGTCGCGGTTCCCCGCGACGAAGCAGGTGGACACGTGCAGGAGCGCCGCGCCGGTGGTCCGGCAGAGCTCGACCGCGCTCCGCGGCCCGCGGACGTTCACGGCGAGCGCGAGCTCGAGCGAGGGGTCGAAGTCGACGAGGCCGGCGCTGTTCACGACCGCGTCGAGCCCCTCCAGGCGCGCGAGGTCCGCCTCGGAGAGGCCGAGGAGCGGATCGGTCACGTCGCCGGCGAGCGGCACGCACTTCTCGCGGAGGAAGGCCTCGAAGCCGGCCCCGTGGCGCGCGCGCAGCGTGTCGAACGGGCGGCTCGGGGCGACCTTGTCGAAGAAGCGGGCCTCGGCGGTGCCGCCGGTCCCGGGGCGGACGAGCACGAAGACCCGGCCGACGTCGGGGTACCGGTCGAGGAGCATCGAGAGCGCGACCTTGCCCACGAAGCCGGTCGCGCCGGTGACGAGGATCTTGCGCCCGGCGAGCGCGCGGCCGACGTCGAGGGGGTCGGCGGCGGTCGAGGCCGTGCGGCCGGCGCCCGGGCGCGGGCCCGGGTGCTGGTGCGCGGGGCGGGATCTGTCGCGGCGCTCGCTCATCCGAGGTTCTGCGTCATGACGATCGGCGGGTGGTGGAGGAGCGCGATGGACGCGCTGCGGCCGTGGATCGCGCGCGCCATGTCGATGGCCTCCGAGAGCGTCTCCGCGTGGTCCCAGCCCATCATGCGCGGCACGTGCGCGTTGTCCGCCCCCGCGGCGATCACCTTGCCGACGTGCTGGCGCCCGTTCTCGCCCCAGTACCACATGAAGAACGGGTGCGCCCCGTGGTACGCGTGGCCGGTCCGGTACATGTGGACGTAGGTCGGGTTCTCGGCGAGCTCGCGCTCGTAGCGCGCCTCGAGCACCTGCGCGTCGCGGGTCTCCGGCAGGAGCCGGTGGAAGAACTCGATGTAGCTCGGGTGGTGCTCGGGGTCGAACGAGTCCGAGCACGGGTGCGTGACGATGAGCGTGCCGCCCTTCTTCACGAGCGGCTTGCCCCGGTAGAAGTTGAAGAAGTACCCGCAGGCCATGACCTGGACGAGCAGCGGGTTCAGGATCGAGTTCACGTTGTACGGCGAGACGTACGGGATGCCGTAGATGAGCACGTCCGCCTGGAAGTCCACGTCCACGGCGTACTGCGCCCAGCTCTTCTCGAGGATCTTCGCGTGCGTGGGCTCGGTCAGGCCCGCGTGCACGGCGATCACGTCGTACGGCGCCGGCACGGCCTGGAAGATCTTGCGCTTCGCCACGGGCGGGAGCCGCTTCAGGGTCGCGCGCATACCCGCGAGCTTGAGCCGATCGAGCTCGGTGTAGTCCTCCTCCTTCTTCATGAGGAACTCGAGCTGCCCGTCGAACATCCGGTTGTTGATGGTCGTCTCGATGTGGAAGACCTGGAGGTGCTCGTCGACGTAGCGGCCGATCCGGTCCACGGAGCGGTGCATCTCGGAGCGCTCCGGGTCCATGTACGAGTGGCTCTTGCGGATGTGGTGCGGCGTGTGGTGCGCCTTCACGCCCTCGTAGTTCGTGAGCCCGGTCGAGACCGACTTGTGGCCGCCGTCCATGGGGACGAGGTTCAGGTTCACGTAGATGAGCAGGTCCGACTCCGCCGCGCGGCGGTTCACGATGACCTTCTCGCCGTGCGCGGTGGTGCCGAGGACGACGCAGCCGTCGGGGTCCTCGGCGTCGTGGTTGTAGTAGCGGTCGGGGTAGTAGGCGTCGAAGATCTGGTCGCCCACCATCCGCCGCATCTCCGCCTCGGTCATGCGGCGGTGGAGGGCGATCGCGATGACGAGGTGGACGTCGTCGACGCCGGACTCCGCGAGGAGCGGCAGGATCACCTCGAGCACCTGCTGGCGGACGTCGGGCGTCCGCATCGGGGGCAGGGGGAGCGAGATGTCATCGATGGCGATCGTCACCCGCATCCCGGGGCGCAGGAGCGCGTGCAGCGGATCGCAGCCCTCCGGCCGGTTGATCGCGCTCCGGATCGCCGCCTTCACGTTCGGCAGCCCCTCGAGCGGCGGCTTCGGGTAGATGACGCGGGTGCCGACGGGCAGGTCCTCGACGAGCAGGTCCTCGCCGGAGAAGAGGACGCGCGGGGGCGAGTCCTTGTCGATGGTGACGATCTGCTCGGTCGTCTCGTAGAACCGCGCGAGGCTCTTCGGGTCACGCATGCGTCACGCCTCCGTGGTCCTGAGGATGGGCCACTCGTAGGCCCGCGCGACGCGCGCGAGCCGCACGTCGGGGTTCACCGCGGCGGGGTGGCCCACGACGGCGAGCATCGGGTAGTCGGAGAAGGAGTCGGAGTACGCGAAGCTCTTCTCGAGCGCCAGCCCCTCGCGCACGCAGTAGTCGCGCATCGCGAGCGCCTTGTGCGCGCCCTCGATGATGGGCGGGATGACGCGGCCGGTGGCGACGCCCTGCACGAACCGCATCCGGTTCGCGATGAGGTCGTCGGCCCCGAGGTGCTCGGCGAGGCGCCGCACCGTGAAGTCGAGGGCGCCGGTCACGAGGACCACCCGGCAGCCGGCGCGGCGCGTCTCGTCGATGAGGCGCGGCGTGCCGGGGAAGATCGCCGGCCGGAGCACGTCCTCGAAGAGCTCCCCGGCGAGCGTCTCCAGGCGGTCCTCGCTCTGGCCGGAGTAGTACCGGTAGAAGACCTCGTTGAAGAGCTTCCGGTTCATCCGGTCCGCCGCCGCGAAGAGCGGCAGCGACAGCACCGTCCGGGCGGTCTGCCAGGCCGTGCCGAGGATGGAGCCCTGGTTCATCGCGTAGAACGCGAACGCGTGCACGATGTTCGTGCGCACGAGCGTCCCGTCCACGTCGAAGAAGGCGGCCCTCTCCGTTCCCGCCATAGGTGAGCCTCTGTAGACTGTCGTGGTGCGGCTTGGCAAGCGCGGCGAGGGGCCCCTCGGTGCGGTGCCGCGCCGTGATGCGTCAGAGCCACCCGCGGGCGCGGTACCAGGCGGCGGCGCGGGCGATCGAGTCGGAGAGCGGCGTCCTCGCCTCGAAGCCGAGCCGGGCGCGCGCCTTCCCAGGATCGCACACCCAGCCCGGCGCGAGGGCCTGCGCCGCGAGCTTGCGGTTCAGCGGGAGGCGGCGACCGGTCGTGCTCGTGACGAGCTCTGCGAGCGCCGCGGCGCCGCGCACCGCCGCGGGGGGCACCTTCACGGTCCGCGCGCGGACGCCGAGCGCGCGCGCGGCCTCGAGCTGGATCGAGAGCGCGTCGGTGGTGACCGGGGAGGCGAGGAAGAACGCCTCCCCGGCGGCCTCCGGCTTCTCGGCGAGCAGGATCATCCCGCGCGCGCAGTCGTCCACGTCGATCCAGGAGAGCGGCCGCTCCGGGCCGCGGAGACCGATCGCCAGCCCGGCACGCGCCAGCCGGAACAGGAAGAGGTTCTCGCGATCGCCCGGCCCCATGATCCGCGGCGGCCGGGCGACCGCCACCGGCAGGCGATCGGCGTAGGCGAAGGCGATCCGCTCCGCCTCCGCCTTCGACGCGCCGTAGGGCTCCACGGGCTCGAGCGGCTCGTCCTCGCCGCGGGGCGTCCGCGAGGGGCCCGCCGCGGCGATCGAGCCCGCGAGCACGAAGCGCGAGAGGCCCTGCGCCTCGGCGAGGCAGGCGTCGAGCGCCAGCCGGGTCGAGCCCGCGTTCACCCGCAGGAACTCGTCGGGAGCCGTCGCGCGGCGGACGCCCGCGAGGTGGAACACGACGTCGCAGCCGCGCACCGCGGCGCGCAGCGACGCCGGGCTCGTCGCGTCTCCGAAGAGGACGTCGACGCCGGGGAGGGCCTCGAGGGCGGGCGCCGGCGCGCGGACGAGGGCGCGCACGCGCTCGCCGCGCGCGGCGAGCCGGCGCACGAGCGCCGACCCGAGGAACCCGCCGGCACCGGTCACGAGCGCGCGCATCGCCGGCGGACGGAACCATGCGGCCGGGCGCCCGTCAATCCCTCCCGGCGCCGTGCGCCCCCGGTGCGTGCGTGCGTGCGCTGGGGTCCCTTGTCGCTCTCGGAGGGGCGTCCTTACAGTTTTTTACGAGGACGGGCCGGGGAGGCCCGGAAGGACGGGCCGGAGGGGCCCGGGGGAACGACAAAGGGGGGGAACGGATGAGGATTGCCAAGGCGCTGGTGGTGGCGGCGACGCTGCTCGGGTTCGGGGTGGCGCACGCCGACGAGGTGGTGCGAGTCGAGCGGCGGCACAGCACCGCGGGCATCGTCCTAAAGGACACGATCGCCGGCGGGCTCGTCGGCTCGGCCGTGTCGGGAGGCGTGATCCTCTACAACATGGGGATCCAGGGTGACGACAACTACGACTGGGGCCGCACGCTCGCGTGGGGCGCCGTGATCGGCCTCGGCGCCGGCCTGGTGTGGGGCATCGTCGACGCCGCGTCGGCCTCCGACACGACCTACGCGGCGCGGACACCGGTCCACGACGGCCAGTCGCTCACGCTGAACCGCGGCAGGGACCAGAGCAACAAGGTGACGATGGGGCTCCTGTCCCGGCGCTTCTGAGGCGCCGCAGCGGGAGGGGCCTTGGGGCGGGGCCGGCGGGAGCCGGCCTCGCCCTTTTGTTATCCTCCGGGGATGACCGCGCTCCGCTCCGTCTGCCCGTTCGACTGCCCCGACGCCTGCGGGCTCCTCGTCCAGGTCGAGGATGGACGTGCAGTGAAGGTGCGCGGCGACCCGGAGCACCCGTACAGCCAGGGCACGCTGTGCCCGAAGATGAACGGCTACGAGCGGAGCGTGGGCTCGCCCGATCGGCTGCTCCACCCGCTCGTCCGCACCGGCGCGAAGGGGGAGGGCCGGTTCCGGCGCGCGAGCTGGGAGGAGGCGATCCAGCTCGTCGCCGCGCGCTGGAAGGACCTCGCCCGCGAGCACGGCAGCGAGGCGATCCTCCCCTACTCGTACGCGGGGACGATGGGTGTCGTGCAGCGGAACGCGGGGCACGCGTTCTTCCACCGGCTCGGCGCGTCGCGGCTCGACCGGACCATCTGCTCTCCCGCGAAGGGCGCCGGCTGGAGCCAGGTGATGGGCGCGACCGCCGGCCCGGATCCGGACGAGGTGCTCGACTCCGACCTCGTCGTCCTGTGGGGCATCCACGCGGTCGCGACGAACCTGCACTTCGTCCAGCGCGTGAAGGAGGCGCGGCGCCGGGGCGCGAGGGTGCTGCTCGTCGAGGTGTGGCCGAGCGAGACCGCGGCGGTGGCGGACCGGACGATCCTCGTCCGGCCCGGGTCCGACGGCGCGCTGGCGCTCGGGCTCGTCCACGTCCTCGCGCGCGAGGGCCTCGCGGACGAGGCGTTCCTCGCGGCCGAGGCGGTCGGGTGGCCGGAGCTGCGCGCGCGGGCGCTCGCCGAGTACCCGCCGGAGGCGGTGAGCCGGCTGACCGGCCTCGCGCCGGCTGAGATCGAGGAGCTCGCGCGGGCGCTGGCGCGCGCGCGGGCGCCGTTCCTCCGGGTGGGGAGCGGGCTCTCGCGGTACGCGAACGGCGCGATGACGGTCCGCTGCATCGTCTCGCTCGCGGCGGTGCTGGGCGCGTTCGGGAGGAAGGGCGGGGGCTGCTTCGCCGACGCGAGCTCGTCCCAGGCGCTCGACCTGTCGCCGGTGACGCGGGAGGACCTCCTGCCGAGGCCCACCCGCGTCGTGAACATGAACCAGCTCGGCGCGGCGCTCGCGGAGCTCCGCGATCCGCCGATCCGCTCGATGATGGTCTACGCGGCGAACCCGGCCGCGGTCGCCCCGGATCAGAACGCGGTGCTCGCCGGGCTCGCGCGCGAGGACCTGTTCCTCGTCGTGCACGAGCGGTTCATGACCGACACCGCGCGCTTCGCCGACGTCGTGCTCCCGGCCACGTACTCGCTCGAGCACGCCGACCTGTACCGCTCCTACGGCCAGTACTGCCTGCAGCGGGCGCAGCCGGTCGTGCCGCCGCCCGGAGAGGCGAAGGCGAACTGGGAGGTGTTCCGCCTCCTCGCCGCCGCGATGGGCTTCGAGGAGCCGGTGTTCCGGATGACGGAGGACGCCCTCATCGACGCGGTGCTGGAGCGGCTCTCCCCGTCCTGGCGCGCGGGGCTCGACCTCGAGCGGCTCGCCGCCGGGCGCGCGGTGATGCTCCGGCCGCCGGCCGGGCCGCGCTGGCGCACCCGCTCCGGGAAGATCGAGCTCCGGAACGACGCGCTCGCCGAGCCGTTGCCGCGGCACCTCCCGACCCACGAGGAGCGGGGCCTACCGCTCCGGCTCGTCACCGCGCCCGCGATCCACACGCTGAACTCGACGTTCATGGAGCGGCCCGAGCTTCGCGAGCGCAACGGCGGCATGAGCCTCAGGCTCTCGCCCGCCGAGGCGTCCGCGCGCGGCCTCGCGGACGGCGCCGCGGTGGTCGCCTGGAACGGCCTCGGCGAGGCGACCTTCGCGCTCCGCGTCACGCCCGGCCTGCCCGACGGGATCGCGGTCGCCGAGGGCGTGTGGTGGCTCGCGCACGCGCCGGGTGCGCGGAACGTGAACGCGCTCACCGCGCAGCGGCTCACCGACGCCGCGGGCGGCTCGACGTTCTACGACAACCGGGTGGACGTGCGCGGCGCCTAGGCCCGAGCGCTCGCCGGGCGTCCACGTTCCCGCCGGCGCAGGCCGCGGGGGCTTCCGCCTGGCCGGTGCCGCTGTCATCGGACGCTGACTCCCATCAAGGGCGGCAACTTGCCGCAGCATTTGCGTCAGCGGACCTGCTGGCGCAAGGGTAAGCCATCAACGCGAAATCATTGCGTCTTGCGGAGAATTGCTGGCCCTAACGGGTGCGCAACGAGCCTCTACTCGGCGGCCGGGAGGTCCTGTATTCTTGCGCGCGATCAACCCACAGGGGACGTGCACATGAACGAGTATCGCTACGACCACCGGACGGTCCAGGGGTTCATCCTCTCGGCCATCTTCTGGGGGGTCGTCGGCATCCTCATCGGGCTGCTCATCTCGGTGCAGATGTGGCTGCCCGCCGCGAACTTCCCGCCGTACCTCACCTTCGGCCGGCTGCGGCCCGTGCACACGAACGGCCTCGCGTTCGGGCTGGGCGTCGGCGCGATCTTCGGGCTGAGCTACTGGATCGTGATGCGGCTCTGCAAGCGGCCGCTCCTGTTCCCCCGGCTCGCGCGCGTCCAGCTCTGGCTCTTCAATGCCGGCATCGCGCTCGCGGCGCTCTCGCTCATGGCGGGGTACACGCAGTCGCTCGAGTACGCGGAGCTCGAGTGGCCGCTCGACGTCGCGATCGTCGTCCTGTGGGTGATGTTCGCCGTGAACGTCTTCGGGACGGTGCTGAAGCGGCGCGAGCAGCAGATGTACGTGTCGCTCTGGTACGTCATCGCGACGGTCATCGCCGTGGCCGTCCTCTACCTCGTGAACAACCTCGCCCTCCCGGTGAGCCTCACGAAGAGCTACCCGGTGTTCGCGGGCGTGAACTCCGCGAACGTGCAGTGGTGGTACGGGCACAACGCGGTCGGCTTCGTGTTCACGACGCCGATCCTGGCGATGTTCTACTACTTCCTCCCGAAGGCGACCGGGCTGCCGATCTGGAGCCACCGCCTGTCGATCGTGGCGTTCTGGTCGCTCGTGTTCGCGTACCTCTGGACCGGCGCGCACCACCTCGTCTACACGCCGCTGCCGGACTGGATCCAGACCCTCGCGATCGTGTTCACCCTGTTCCTCATCGCGCCGAGCTGGGGCTCGGTCGTGAACGGCTACTACACGGTGGGTCAGGACTGGTCGAAGATGCGGTCGAACTACCTGACCAAGTTCTTCATCCTCGGCATCACCTTCTACGGCCTGCAGACCGTGCAGGGCCCGACGCAGGCGCTCCGCGTCGTCTCGCAGCTCATCCACTTCACGGACTGGGTCCCCGGCCACGTGCACATGGGCACGATGGGCTGGGTGACGATGGTGATCACGGCGTCGGTCTACTACGTCATCCCGAAGATCTACGGGACCGAGATCCACTCGGTGAAGCTCGCGAACGTCCACTTCTGGCTGGTCCTCGTCGGCCAGCTCCTGTTCTCGATCACCATGTGGATCACCGGCATCCGTCAGGGCTGGATGTGGAAGGCGACCGACGCGCAGGGGAAGCTCGTCTACCGGAACTTCGTGGACACCGTGGCGGGCAACTACCCGTACTGGCACACGCGCACGCTCGCCGGGATCGTCTTCACCGTCGGCATGCTCTTCTTCGTCTACAACGTCCTCATGACCATCCGTAAAGGCAGGGCGCTCGAGCGGCAGGCCGCGCCCGCGACGCCGGCGGCCCACGTCACGGCGGCGTAGGAGCGGAGAAGACCATGGCCGGAAAGATCTACTCGAAGCCGCTCGCCTTCTCGATCGCCGCGACCCTCGCCGTGCTCGCGGGCTCGATCGTCATGATGGCCTACCCGATGCTGCGCTCGGACATGCACCCGAAGGTCGAGGGCCTCGTGCCGCTCGGCGCGCTCGAGCTCGCGGGGCGCGCCATCTACCAGCGCGAGGGCTGCGTGAACTGCCACACGCAGACCGTCCGCCCGCTCCAGAGCGAGGTGGTGCGCTACAAGGGCAACCGCGCCGCCGAGCCGTCGGGGCGCTACTCGCTCGCCGGCGAGTTCGCCTACGACCACCCGTTCCTGTGGGGCTCGAAGCGGACGGGCCCCGATCTCGCGTTCGAGGGGTGGCTGAAGAGCGCCGCCTGGCACGTGGCGCACTTCGAGAACCCGCAGTCGGTCGTGCCGAGGTCGAACATGCCGGCGTACGCGTTCCTGAAGGACGCCGCGGTGGACGGGGACGACCTCCGCGCGCACATGCGGACGCTCCGGCGCCTCGGCGTGCCGTACACCGACGCGGACCTCGAGGGCGCCGCGGCGGCGCTCCAGGGCAAGACCGAGATGGACGCGATCGTGGCGTACATGCTGTCGCTCGGGAAGGCGGTGGACCGGGGCGGAAAGGGTGGGCTCGAGCTCGACCTCGAGGAGAAGAACCCCGTCGCGACCGACGTCGCCGCGATCACGAAGGGGCGCCAGCTCTTCGACGCGCAGGGCTGCTCCGCCTGCCACGGCGACGAGGCGCAGGGGCAGGAGGGCGTCGCGCCGAGCCTCATCGACGACGCGTTCCTCGGCGCGAAGGGCGACCTGCCCGACGCGGCGTACTTCGGGATGATCAAGGGCGGCAGCGACGTGAAGCGGCAGCTCGGCCGGCCCGGGCTCGCGGACGGCGGCATGCAGCCGTTCGGGAGCGAGCTGTCCGACGAGGACATCTGGTCGATCGTCGCGTGGCTCCGGAACCAGAAGGCGCACGAGGCCTCCGAGGGGCACCACGACGACGCGGCGGAGCACGGGAACCGCTAGGGAGACGCCATGGCCGAACGGCAGCAGCTCGATCCGCAGTTCGACGACGATCTCTCCCAGCTCGAGGCGCCGAAGGAGACCGCGAACAAGCTCCCCGTCGGCTGGCTCGTCCTGTTCTGGGGCCTCGTCGTCTGGGGCGTCTGGTACGCGTGGTCGTTCACCCCGGGGCTCGGCGGCTGGTCCCAGGCGCAGGACCTCGAGGGCGGCGGGGCGTCGATGGGCCTGAACGTGCTCGCCACGCTCGCCTTCACCGTGATCCCCGCGACCGCGGCGGTCCTCCTCGTCGCCGCCCAGCGCCGGAAGGGGAAGAGGCAGGCATGAGCCCGGAGACCGCCTACTTCGTCTTCGGCCTCACGCTCTGCGCCGCGCTCGCGGGGATCGCGCTCTTCTACTACTCGCGCAAGCGCAAGCACACGGTGGAGCAGGCGAAGTACCGGATGCTGGAGGATGACGACGAGCGGTAGCTTCCAGCGGTGGCGCCGGCTCGCTCTCGCCGCCCAGGGGCTCCTCTGGCTCGGGCTGCCCTTCGTCTCCGTCGGGGGCGAGAGCGTGCTGCGCCTCGACGTGCCGGCCGGGCGGCTGCACGCCTTCGGGGCGTCGTTCGCGATCGACGAGGCGTTCGTGGTCCTCGCCGCGACGCTCCTCCTCACCGCCGCGTTCCTGCTCGTGACGCTCGTGCTGGGGCGGGTGTGGTGCGGCTGGTCCTGTCCGCAGACGCTCCTCGGGGAGCTCACCCGCCTCGTCGAGCCGGACCCCCGGCGGAAGCGCCCGCGCTGGCGGCGCCCGGCGGGCCTCGCGCTCGTCGCGCTCGCGTCCGCCCTCGTCGCGGCGAACCTGCTCTGGTACTTCGTGCCACCCGGGGAGTTCTTCCGCAGGCTCGGCGCGGGCACGCTCGGGCCGGTGCTCGGCGGCGCCTGGCTCGCGATGGGTGGCGTCCTGTTCGCGGACCTCGTCTTCCTGCGCCAGACGTTCTGCGCCACGGTCTGCCCGTACGCGAAGCTGCAGGGCGTCCTCTTCGACCGGCACACGCTCGTCGTGGCGTACGACCGGCGCCGCGCCGCGGACTGCGTCGACTGCGGCGCGTGCGTGCGCGTGTGCCCGACCGGCATCGACATCCGCGACGGGCTGCAGATGGAGTGCATCGCCTGCGCCGCGTGCGTGGACGCGTGCGCGCCCATCATGGCGAAGCTCCGCCGCCCGCCGGATCTCGTCGGCTACTTCCTCGGCGAGCCCGGCACCCCGCGCAGGCTCGCGCGCCCGGGCGTCCTCGCGCTCGCCGGCGCGACCGCCGCCGCGCTCGCGCTCCTCGTCGCGGTCGTCGCGGGACGAGGGCTCGTGGACATGAACGCGCTCGCCGAGGCGGCGTTCGCGCCGCGGCGCGCCGCCGACGGGCGGGTCGTGAACGCCTTCAGCGTCGCGCTCGAGAACCACGGCCGCGCGCCCGTCACCGTCGGCCTCGCGCTCCGCGCCGGCGCCGCCGAGGTGGCCGTCCGCCCGGACGTCGTGGAGCTCGGCCCGGGCGAGCGGCGGCAGGTCCGGCTCGTCGCGAGCGCGCGCGGGCTCGACCGCGCGGGGCGCGTGCCGGCCGAGCTCGTCGCCGAGGTGCGCCGCGGCGGCGCGGCGGTCGAGCGCGACCGCCAGTCGGTCTCCCTCGTCGTCCCGGAGGTCAGGTGATCCACGCAACGAAGCTCGCGTTCACGGGGGCGGTGGTCGCCGGGCTCGGCGCCGTCGTCGGGACGATCTGGATCGGCGCCCGCGTGAAGGAGGAGACGATCGTCGCCGACCCCTACGAGGAAGGGCTCCGCTACGACGCCGAGCGCCACGCGCGCGCGACGCTCGGCTGGGACGTGTCGCTCGCCGCGAAGCCGTCCTCGCCGGGCGAGGTGACGCTCCCGTTCGCCGTGGCCGACGGGCAGGGCAGGCCGGTCGCCGGGGCCGTCATCGCGGTGAGCGTGGCGCGGCTCGACACGAGCCGGGGGGTGGAGACCGTGGCGGCGCGGCCGGACGGGATCGGGCGGTATGCGGCGGAGGTCGACCTCCCCGCCGCCGGCCCGTGGCTCCTGCGGTTCGACGTGCGGCGCGGCGGCGACCGGGTGCGGATCGAGAAGGTCGTCCACGTCGGCGCGCCCACGGCGGACCCCCGGCGCGCCGCCGCAGGGGAGAGCGCGGCCCCCTGCGATCTGGGCCGGGGCCCCTGCACGCGCCCGCTCGACGGCGGCGGCGAGGTGACGCTCGAGCTCGGCCCGCGCCCGCTGCGCACCATGCGCACGCTCGCGGTCGCCGCCGAGGTGCGCGGCGCGCCGGGCGCCGCCGTGGAGGTCTCCTTCGCGATGAACGGGATGGAGATGGGGCGGAACGCGAGCGCGCTCGCGCCCGCGGGGGAGGGGCGCCACGCCGGGAAGGCGGTGCTCGTGCGCTGCCCGAGCGGGCGGAGGGACTGGACGGCGGAGGTCAGGGTGACCTCGCCGGAAGCGCCGGCGCGGACGGCGAGGTTCGAGCTCACGGTGGCCGAGTGACCGACGCCGTCGCGATGGCGTTCGTGACCGGCCTGCTCGGCGGGTTCGGCCACTGCATCGGGATGTGCGGGCCGCTCGTCGGCTCGTTCGCGCTCGCGAGCGGTGCGCTCGGACCGCGCCGCTCGCTGGCGGGGCAGCTCGCCTACCACGCGGGCCGGGTCACCACCTACGCGACGCTCGGCGCGGTGATGGGGCTCACGGGCTCGTTCGTGAACGTGGCGGGCAGGCTGGCCGGGCTGCAGGACGTCGTCGCCGTCGTCGCGGGCGTGCTCATGATCCTGGTCGGCCTCGGCGCGGCGGGCCTCTCGGGCGGGCTGAAGCGCCTGGAGGCGCGCGCGTCCGCCCGGGTCGTGCGGCTCGTGCGCGGGCTCCTCTCCGGCGGCGGCCCCGGGCGGCTCTACCCGACGGGCCTCGCGCTCGGGCTCCTCCCGTGCGGCCTCTCGTGGACCCTGTTCCTCGGCGCGGCGGGCACGGGCAGCCCGTCCGAGGGGCTCCTCCTCGCGCTCGCCTTCGGGCTCGGCACCGTCCCGGCCCTGCTCCTCGCCGGCGCCCTGGGGGCGCTCCTCGGCGCGCGCGCGCGGGGCGTCCTCTACCGGGCGGGCGGGCTCCTCGTCGCGGTGCTGGGCGGCGTGTTCGTCGCCCGCGGGCTCGGCCTGTGAAGCCGGTCTGCGACCACTGCCTGCTCGAGTTCCCCGAGCGCGAGGAAGTCCGCGTCGAGATCGCGGGGCGGGCGCACGTGTTCTGCTGCGGCGGCTGCCGCGGCGTCTTCGAGCTCGTGCACGCGGAGGGGCTCGGCGCCTACTACGACACGCGGCGGTGGGAGGGGCCGGGCGCGCCAGTGAGGCCGGACGGGCTCGAGGCGGACCTGCCCGCGTTCCGCGAGGCGGTCCGCCACGGCGAGGAGGGCGACGAGATCGAGGTCTACGTCGACGGCATCCGCTGCGCGTCGTGCGTGTGGCTGAACGAGCGGCTCCTCTCGCGGACGCCGGGCGTCACCTTCGCGCGCGTGAACTACGCGACCCACCGCGCGCGCGTGCGCTGGGATCCGGCGCGCGCCGGGCTCGAGACGGTGCTCGGCCGCATCCGCGCCGCGGGGTACCTCCCGAAGCCGTGGTCCGACACGGAGCAGGCGGCGGCGCAGCGGGCGGAGGCGAGGGATCTGCTCGTCCGGCTCGGCACCGCCGGGTTCCTCGCCTCGCAGCTCATGATCTACCAGGCGGCCCTCTACGCCGGGTACTTCCAGGGGATCGACGCGGGGACGCGCCGGCTCATGGAGTGGATCTCGCTCGGGCTCACGCTGCCGGTCTTCTTCTACGCGGGCGCGCCGTTCCTCCGCGCGACCGCGAGCGGGCTCCGCCACCTGCGCTTCAACATGGACTCGCTGGTCGTCTTCGGCTCCGGCGCGGCGCTCGTGTACTCCGTGTTCCAGATGCTCCGCGGAGGCGAGGTCTACTTCGACACCGCCGCGATGATCCCCACCCTCGTGCTCGTCGGCCGGTTCGTGGAGGCGAGCGCGAAGGGCCGGGCCTCCGAGGCGGTGGCGCGCCTCGCCCGGCTCGCGCCGCGCGAGGCGCGGCGCCTCGCGCGCGGCGCCGGCGGGTGGGAGGAGCCGCGGAGCGTCCCGGTCGCGGAGATCCGTCCGGGCGATCGCCTCGCGGTCGTGCCCGGCGAGCTGATCCCGCTCGACGGCACGGTCGTCGACGGCGCGTCGGAGGTGGACGAGTCGCTCGTCACGGGAGAGTCGCGGCCGGTCGCGAAGGCGCCCGGCGCGGCCGTGATCGGCGGGACGGTGAACGGGACGGGCGCCCTCGTCGTGGAGGTCACGCGCGTCGGGAAGGACACCGTCCTCGCCGGGATCGTCCGGGCCGTCGAGGAGGCGCAGGTCGCGAAGCCGCGCATCCAGGCGGTGGCGGACCGGGTCGTCGGCGTGTTCGTGCCGGCGATGCTCGTCCTCGCCGCGGGGACGCTCGTCTTCTGGCTGGCGCGCGGCGCGCCCGTGGACCGGGCGCTCATGACCGGCATCTCGGTGGTGGTGATCGCCTGCCCCTGCGCCCTCGGGCTCGCGACGCCGATCGCGGTCATCGTCTCCACCGGGCTCGCGACGCAGCGCGGGCTCCTCGTGAAGGGGGGAGACGTGGTCGAGCGCGCCGGGCGGGTGACGGTCGTGCTGCTCGACAAGACGGGCACGGTCACGCGCGGCAGGCCGGTCTTGCGCGAGGTGGTCGTGGTGGACCCCGCGCTCGGGCGGGAGGCGGCGCTGGCGCTGGCGGCCGCGGTGGAGTCGCGCAGCGAGCACCACGTCGGCCGGGCGATCGTGGAGGCGGCAAGGGCGCTGCCCGAGGCCGCGGTCGAGGTGGAGGGGTTCCGGGCGGTGCCGGGGAGGGGAGTGGTGGCGCGGGTGCGGGAGATGGGCGGGTGGCCGACCCCGACCTCGACCCCGGCCGACGCCGCTTCCATCCTCATCGGCAACCGCGCCCTCCTCGCCGACCACGGCGTCTCCCTCGGCGCGGACGCCGACGCCCGCGCCCGGGGGCTCGAGGAGCGCGGCGAGACGGTGGCGTTCCTCGCGGTGCGGGGCGCGGTCGCCGCGCTCCTGTCGGTCGCCGACGTGGTGCGCGACGAGGCGCCCGAGGCGATCGCGCGCCTCCGGGCGCTGGGCGTCCGCGTCGCCCTCGTGAGCGGCGACACGCAGATCACGACCGGCGCCGTCGCGGCCGCGCTCGGGGTGGAGGCGATCGCCGAGGCGAGCCCGGTGGAGAAGCGCGCCGTGGTCGCCCGGCGCCAGGCGAAGGGCAGGCGCGTGCTCTTCGCGGGCGACGGCATCAACGACGCCCCCGCGCTCACGCAGGCCGACGTCGGAGCGGCGATGGGGCGCGGCACCGACGTGACGATGGAGAGCGCCGACGCGGTGCTCGTCCGCGACGACCTCCGGCTCGTCGCGGAGCTCGTCCGGCTCTCGCGCCGGACCCTGGCCGTCATCCGCCAGAACGTGTTCTGGGCCTTCTTCTACAACGCGATCGCGATCCCGCTCGCGATGGCGGGCCTGCTCCACCCGATCGTGGCGGCCGGGGCGATGGCGGCGAGCTCGCTCTTCGTCGTGCTGAACTCGGTGCGCCTGCGCGGCGCGCTGGGCTAGAGACCTTCCATGTCGATCGGCTTCCTCGTGGTCCTCTCGCTGGCGCTCGGGGTCGCCGCGTGGCTGTTCTTCATATGGACGGTGAGGAGCGGGCAGTACGACGATCCCGAGGGGCCGAAGTACCGGATGCTCGACGACGACGAGGGAGAGAGGCCGCCGCCGCACGAGCGCGGGGAGGCGCCGCGGCCGCCCCCCGGAGGCGGCGGCGGGTAGGGTCGCGCGGGCGAAACGCCCTCACGGGCGGCGTCGGGCGGCCGCGCCGAGCGCGCGGCCCGTCACGCCCTGCGGCTCGGCGGCGCGCGGCGCGAGCTCCGCGAGGACCGGCCGGTGGTCGGATCCGCCGCTGTCGTCGAGCGTCTCGGCCCGGATCGCGACGAGCGCCTCCGAGAAGAAGATGTGGTCGATGCGCACGAGCGGCACGGCGGGGACCGCGCCGAACGGGAGCCAGACGTGCGCCGGATACGTGAAGCCGAACCCGAACCCGCGATCGTCGTGGGCGCTGTGGAGCGCGCGCGTCACCATGCCGTAGAGCTGGGAGCGGTCGGGCGCGTTGAAGTCTCCTCCCAGGATCACGGGCCCCGTCTCCCGGAGCACGTCCTCCTGCAGGAGCGCCTCGATCTGCGAGTAACGGTCATGCCATCCGCCGCGGCGCAGCGGGTGGACGTTGTAGATGGCGATGGGACCCGCAGGGGATCGCAGCACCGCTCGTTGCGCCTTGCCCTTCGTCCTCATGCTGCCCGACGCCTCCACGGGGTACCGGCTCACGATCCCTTGCAGGAGCTGCGGGTCGTACGCGACGTGGACCTCCGCGCCGCCGCTCGCCTCCCGGAGCGCCTCGACGACCCCCGCGAAGATCTTCGGCCGGATCTCCTGAACGAGGAGGAGATCCGGGCGCTGTCGATCGATGGCGCGCGCGATCCGCTGCACGTCCAGGTTCCTCGACCAGGTGTTGTAGCTCATCACCCGGAGGGAGAAGCCGGAGGAAGCCGGAGGGGCGGGCTTCGATCGGAACAGCGGCGCATGGGCGGCGGTGATGATGGCGATCGAGGCGGCCGCCACGGCCGCGAGGGCCCGGTGGTGCGTGAGCCACGCGGCGGCGGCGCCGGGTACGAGGACGGCGAGCAGCCACGGCATCACGTAGCCGGTGTAGCGGGTGACGAGGAACGCGTCGCCGAACGCGGGGCGCAGGGCGAGCCCGGCGAGGATGGTCGAGCCGAGGAGCCACCCTGCCATGACGAGGACCGGACGCATCTCGGCGCGTGAGGCCATCATCCGTCAGGGCTGCGGGGTGTCCACGCCGGACGATGGCGAGCGCGCCGGGGGCGCAGGGGCCGCGTCGGGACCCGCCGGGCGCCCGGAGACGCGCGCGACCTTCGGGAACGCCGTCTCGAGCCAGAGGAACTTGTGGATCGTGACGCGCGGAAGCTCCCGGTAGCCGAGGAGGCGATGAACCCACAGCGCCGGCAGGTTGCCGGCGTCGTAGTAGCCGTACGCCCTGCGCACGCCCGCGGCGCGGAGGTGGTGGAGCGCGCGCGACATGAAGTAGGTGGCCATGCCGCCGCCGCGCTCGTCCGCGGCGAGGTGCATGTCGAACATGTAGACGTCGTCCTCGCCGAGGTCTATCCCGAACCACCGGAGGTGCGGGTGGATCCCGCGCGTCCGGGCCGTGCGCCGGCCCACGTACCAGTAGTCGGCGATCACCTTCCTGCCGCGCGTCATCACGAGGGTGCGGTAGCCGCGCTCGACGTAGCGCTTCACGCGCGCGCCGCGGCTTTCCTCCGGGTGGTCCAGCTCGAAGCGGTCCACGTTCTCCGGGCCGATCTCGAAGAGCTCGAGCCCGGGACCGGGCGGCGCAGCGACGGGCTTCAGGGCGGAGAGGTCCTTCTCGATCGGGACCGCCTCCTCGCTGCGATGGAGCGCGAACCGGCAGGCCGCGGCGAGGCCGTGGTCGCGCGCGTACTCGCGGAACTGGAGGTACCGGAACCGCCAGGCGCTGGTCATTTCCGTTCGTCTTCCGGCGGGACGCGCGCGAGGACCTCCGTGCGGTCGCGCTGTGAGGGGCCGAGCGAGGCGTGCCGTGCGACCGGGAGCGAGGGGGTCATGGTCGTTCCCGAGGAGCGGAGAGCGCCTCAGCGGTGGCGGGCCACGAAGGACGCGATCGCCTCCACCGAAGAGAAGTTCTCGGGGAGAATCTCGCTCTCCCGGACCCGGATCGCGAAGGTAGACTCCAGGAAGCCGATGAGGTGCATGATCCCCATCGAGTCGATGACACCTGCGGTGATGAGGTCGTCACGATCTCCGATCCGGAGGTGCTCGGAGGCCCTCATGAGCTCCCCCGTGATGAAGCCTCGGACCGCGTGACGCACCTCGCCTCCCGTCATCCGATTCTCCTCTTCATGCTCATTGCGTCGCCTCCGCGCCGGAGGCCGTGACTCCACCCTCGAGCCCGCCACGGGCGCGTGGAGTGGATGTTTGTTTCCGTCTCGCGTCCACGCCCGGCAAGCCCCCACTGCGGACGGTGCGCTTCGGGGCGCGGATGGCGCAGACGCGGACCCGCCGGGGCCCGGCGGGCGCGCGTCGTCGCTGCCAGGTCGCTGCGGCGTCCCCTCGCACCACCCCCGCATCGTCAAAGCTCGTCGGCGTCCTTCCGCCTGGCCGCCGCCCCGCACCGCGAGCGCCTTCTCGGCACGGGCTCCACGGATGAGGGAGCAGCGGGTCGTCAACTCACCGGTACCACGAGCGAATTCCTGAGTGCGCACGCACTCAGGGGTTCGTTTGTACCCGTACGATAAGTTTACGGCTATGACATTCAGATCAGGGCCTTTGCCAAAATCCTGAGCAATCTCCGCCATATTCGTACCTGCTACCCTTTCGCTCCTACACGGCTGCCGTGGTCTCTACGGCCCCAGGACCACGGAGCAAGCAGCCGTGGAAAGCCCTGCTGGGCCTGCAGCTGAGCCGCCAAGAGGGATGAAAGGGAACGCCCGAATGCACAAGTTCTTCGCCGGACACGCTGCCTTGCTGACACTCGCTGGACTGCTCGCTCTCGTCGCCTGCGGCGGCGGGGATACGTCGTCACAGCCAGTGACGGCGACCCCGTCGGAGGTGTCCTTCGGCGAGGTGGACGTGGCTGGCGACGCGGCGCAGACGGTCACGCTCACCAACACCTCCGCCGCTCCGCTCACGATCACCGACGTGACCCCCACCGGGAAGTGGGCCATCACCTCCGGTCGAGCGCTGCCGGTGACGCTCGCCCCGGGCGAGCAGACGAGCCTGTTCGTGGAGCTCGCCCCCGTGACGTCGGGTGACGTCGCCGGCGCGATCTCTGTGAGCAGCTCCGCCCAGACCGGCTCGACCACGCTCGTCCGGTTCAACGGAAGGGGCGTGAAGTACGCGAACCAGCTGGACGCGGCACCGGGTGCGCTCGTTTTCCCGGACGTGCCGGTCGGGGCGATCGCCCAGCAGGTCGTCACGGTGACCAACTCCTCGAGCCGCCCCGCCCAGGTCACGAGCATCTCGGTGCTCGGCCGGGACGTCACCGCCAGCGGGCTCACGCTGCCCGCCACCATCGCGGCGGGGGAGAGCGCCACCCTCACGGTCGCGTTCGCCCCGAGCATCGCGGGCGCGGTGGCTGGCAGCGTGTCCATCAACGGCACCCAGCCGCGTCCGCTCGCCGTCGTGGAGTTCAGCGGGAACGGGCTGTCCCCGGCCGTGTCGCTCGGCACGACGCCGACCGCCCTGGACTTCCGGGACGTGACGATCGGGAGCTACAGCGCGCAGAGCGTCACGCTCACGAACCCCTCCAGCGCGCCGGTGACCGTGTCCGAGGTCGCGACGACCGGGACGGGGTTCACGGCTTCCAGCGGAAGCCTGCCCACCACCCTCGCGCCCGGCGCCGCTGCGACGGTGACGGTGAGGTTCACGCCCACCGCCAGCGGGCCGTCGAGCGGCAGGCTCGTCGTGAAGAGCGCGACCCAGGCGGATCCGCTCGCCGCCGTCGACTTCGCGGGCACCGGCGTCCCCGCCGCGAGCATCACGAGCGTGACGGTACGTGATACCGCCGTGGCCGCGGGGCAGACGGTTCAGCTCGTCGCCGACGTGGTCGTGGTCGGGACCATCGATCGCTCGGTCCGGTGGGCCGTGGAGAGCGGCTCCCTCGGCACGGTGGACGCCCAGACCGGCGTCTACACCGCGCCCGCGACCGGCGGCACGTACCGGGTCTCGGCGACGAGCGTCGCCGACCCGACCCGGAAGGCCACCGGCTCCGTGACGGTGTCCGCGCCGGTGGTCGCCCCGACGCCCGCGCCGTCCGGCCCGACGACCCCCGCGGACCCGAGCCTGCGGACCGTGGCGCAGTGGGAGAGCCTGTTCCTGCAGAGCTGGGACAGCGAGAACGTGAACACGTACCTCCCGCTGAGCACCTCGGGGAACAGCTGGAAGTACTACAACCTCGCGTACGGCATCGACGGCCTGACCGCGATGTTCGAGGCGACGGGGAACACGAAGTACCTCGATCGCGCGCTCCTCTACATCCACAACGTCATCGCCAGCGCCGTCCCCTCCTCGTCCCTGCCGAACAGCCAGTTCAAGGACGGCTACCTGGGCTGGGGGGCGTGGGATCACCCGTACGACACGAGCCTGGTCGGCGGCGAGTACCCGCTCACGGAGAGCTACTGCTTCAGGTACGTGACGAAGCTGCTCCGGGTCATGCGCAACAACCCGGCGGTCTACGCGGATCCCGGCTACCGGAAGACCTACGACGACGTCCTCGCGTTCACGAAGAAGAACATCTTCGAGAAGTGGGCAACCCGCGGTTCGGAGAACCTGTACCGCAGCAGGACCCACATGGCGTCCCACTGGGCGTTCATCGCGGCGGATCTCTGGGTGCTCAGCTCGGATCCCGCCGAGCGCGCGACGTACCGGACCGTGGTGGACAACGTCAACCTCCACCTGCCCAACTACTCCTCGTCGCTGCGGCAGCAGATGAAGCCCGCCGCCGGAGACCCGGGCGCGTACTTCTGGAGCGACGTCTGGGGCTCCAGCGCCGCCCCCGGGCAGGACGTCAGCCACGGCAACAACGTCATCGCCTACATCGTGGAGGCGCACGACCTCGGCATCGAGTGGACCGACGCCGACGTTCACGCGCTGTCGAAGACGCTCCTCGACCACATCTGGATCTCCACCTCGACCGGCTACCAGTACGGGCAGTACGTGGATGGCAGCGGCGCGGGGAACGGCTGGTTCAACGACGGCTTCTGCAAGCTCGGCCGCTACGACGTCGCCGTCCAGAAGCGGCTCGAGTCGCATCCGGTCGGGCAGGGCATGCAGCTCTACGGGAACGCGGCGCTGAACGCGAAGATCCTCAACGGTCGGTAGCGGCTCGCGGGTCGTCCTCGATCCGCGATGAGGGCCTCCAGCGGCTCCGGTCGCTGGAGGCCCTCGCGCGTTCAGGTCTGGGCGGCGCTCTCGTGCGGCCGGCGGCCGGCTCGCGGCGTGCCGACCAGCTCCTTCATCGACTCGAGATACCGCGCCGCGAGCGCCTGGCGAGCGGCGTTCGCCTCGACCCAGGCTCGCCCGTTGCGCCCCATCTCCGCGCACGCCACGGGATCGTCGGCGAGCCGCCGGATCGCCTCGGCGATCGCCCGCCCGTCCTCCGGGGGAACGAAGACCCCGGCGCGCGCGTCCGTGCACACCATCGCGCGCGCCACGCCGTCGATGGCGAGGAGCGTCGGGCGAGCACAGGCCATGTAGTCGAAGACCTTGTTCGGGTAGACGGTGCGGAAGGTCGGGTTGTCCTGCAGCACCGCGGCGCCGACGTCGCAGGCGTTGACGAACTCGGGCATGCGCGCCTTCGGCTGCTCTCCGCAGAAGACGATGTTCGTCAGGCCCTTCTCGCGAGCCGCGCGCTCGTGCCTGGCGCGCTCGGTGCCGTCTCCGACGGTCGCGATGAGGATGTCGGGGCGGTCCCGCAGCCGCTCCGCCGCGTCGACGAGCTGGCCGAGGGCGTTGGCCCTGCCGTGGGCGCCGGCGTACATGACGACGAAGCGATCGCCCCAGCCCTGCTCGCGGCGCACCGCGTTCTCCCGGGGGCCCGGCCAGAACTGGTCGAGATCGGCGCCGTTCGGGACGCAGATGATCTTCTCGGCCGGGGCGAGGCCGCGGCGCAGGAGATCGTCGCGGAAGGCGGGGGTGAGCACGTTGATGCGGTCCGCCACCCGGCACGACCAGCGCTCGAGACGGTAGAGGAGGCGCGTCAAGACGGCCTTCTCGCGGAGCACGCCCGTCGTGACCGCGCTCTCGGGCCAGAGATCGCGGATCTCGAAGATGAGCCGCGCGCCGCGCGCCCTGGCTGCGAGCCAGCCCGGCACCGCCACCACGATCGGCGGCGAGGTGGCGATGACCACGTCGGGGCTTCCGGCGCGGAGCGCCGCCGTCGCGGCGGAGAACATGAAGGCGAAGAACCCCCACGCGCGCCCGAGATAGCCCTTGCCGTAGAGCTCCGGGACGTAGCAGCGCCAGACGTCGACCTTGCCGTCCCGCTCGCGGGTGTTCCAGCGCCCCTTGTACTGCTCGGGCACCTTGCCGGTGGAGTGCTGGATCGTCCCGGCCACGACCGTCACGTGGTGACCGGCCTCGGACCAGAGCCGCGAGAGCTCGTTGAAGCGCGACCCGCAGGCGCGCCCGGGCATGCCGTAGTACTGGTGGATGACGAGGATCCTCACGTTCCCCTCCCGTGCCTCACGCCGGCAGCCAGCCGGGGCGGCTCGCCCGGCCCGTCCGTCTCTCCGGCTCGTGTCCACGCGAGGCTCGCGATCACGCGGGCGATCCGTTCGCTCGCCTTCCCGTCCCAGAGGGCCGGGACGCGGCCCGGCCGGCTCCCTCCGTCGAGCGCGCGTGACGCCGCGGCGGCGATCGCCCCCGGGTCGGTGCCCACGAGCTCGTTCGTCCCCTCGGTGACGGTGATCGGGCGCTCGGTGTTCTCGCGGAGCGTGAGGCAGGGGATGCCCAGCGCCGTCGTCTCCTCCTGGAGACCGCCCGAGTCGGTGAGGACGAGCCTCGCCTGCGAGGTGAGCCCCAGGAAGTCGAGATAACCGAGCGGCTCGCAGAGGTGCAGTCCGCGCAGCGCCTCGACCCGCCCGCCGAGGCCGAACTCCTGGAGCCGGGCGCGCGTGCGCGGATGCACGGGGAACACGACGGGGAGCCGCCGCTGGACCTCCTCCAGGGCGTCGAAGATGCCCCGGAGCACCTCCGGATCGTCCACGTTCGAGGGCCGGTGGAGCGTCAGGACCGCGTAGTCGCCGGCCCGGACCCCCGCCCTCGAGAGCGCGCGCGTCTCGCGCGCCCTCGGCAGGTGCTCGAGCAACGAGTCGATCATCACGTTCCCGACGCGAAAGATCCGGGCCGGATCGACGCCCTCGTTCCGCAGGTTCTCGTCGCCGTCGGCCGAGGGCGTGAAGAGGACGTCGCAGAGGCGGTCGGTGACGATCCGGTTCACCTCCTCCGGCATCTCCAGGTCGAAGGACCGGAGCCCCGCCTCGACGTGCGCGCACGGGATGCGCAGCTTGGCGCAGTCGATCGCGCACGCCATCGTGGAGTTGACGTCGCCGGCGACCACGACGAGGTCGGGCCGCTCGTCCACGCACACGCGCTCGAACGCCACCATGACCCTCGCGGTCTGCTCCGCGTGCGAGCCCGAGCCCACTCCGAGGTGGAGGTCGGGCTCGGGGAGCCCCAGGTCGGAGAAGAACACGTCCGACATCGCCGCGTCGTAGTGCTGGCCGGTGTGGACGAGCCGCTGATCGGCGAACCCCGCGCCGGCGATCGCCCGCATCACGGGCGCGATCTTCATGAAGTTCGGCCGCGCCCCGACGACGTGCAGGATCTTTCTTCGTTCGCGCATGGTCCTCATCTCTACGCCGCGTCCGATCACGGACCGGCTCGGGAGGCGAGCTCCGCCCGGAGTGATGGCGGCCCGGCGGCGACCGGGGCCGCCGCCGGCGGCTGGACGCTGGACAGCAGGAGGAACGCGAACAGCGCCCGGCTGTCGAACAGGTCGCCGCTGAACTGCGCCGCGACGAGCATGAAGGCGAACCCCGCGAGCGCGGAGCCGTCCGGCCGGCGCTCCCCCCGGAGGGAGGCGACGGCGCCCGCCCCGAACGTCAGCGAGAGCAGCGCCACGCCGAGGATCCCGGCCTCGCAGAACGCCTCCAGGAACAGGTTGTGGGGGTACACCCCGAGCCGCCGCCCGGAGAACGCGGCGAGCCCGTCGCCGAACACCGGCTCCTTGAGCGCGAGCTGGTAGGCGGAGCGGTAGAGCCGGGTCCGTCCGGACGTGTACTGCTCCTGCAGCAGCAGCTGATTGACGCGGCGCTCGTAGGTCTCGAGCGCCGCCGCGCCGATGGGCGAGTAGGTGGCGGTGATCGCGAACACCACCGCGGCGAGCACGAAGCCGGGCACGAGGCGCCTCGCGTTCCGCAGCTCCGACACGAGGAACACGCCGACCCCGAGGACGAGCGCGATGAGCCCCCCGCGTGAGCCGCTCAGCATCACGAGCACGAGCGAGATCGCGGCGATCGGCATGAACAGCCAGGAGCGGCCGTGGCGCCTCCAGAAGAACAGCGCCGCCAGCGCGAGGTAGCCCATGAGCCGCGCGAAGGAGTTCGGCCCGCCGCCCATCACGGACAGGCGCTCCCCGACCGCGCCAGAGGTGACGAGACGCACCAGCGCGACCGTCGCCAGGAGCCCGGCCACCGCCAGCACGCCCGCCCACATCCAGCGCAGCACCCGCCCCGAGTCGTCGCTCCAGAGCGCCCGGGCGAGGCCGAAGGTGGCCGCCGCGACGAGCACGACCTCGTACAGCTTGACGGCGGCGAGCACGGGGTCCGGAGCCCACGCGGCCGTGGCCACCCAGTACGTGAAGAACACGAAGAGGGCCGGGACGGTCAGCCCTCCGCGGCCGCGCGCCCCCGCCGACGGCTGGGCCTTCGCCATGAGCGACACGCACACGAGCAGCAGCACCACCCAGAAGCGAACCTCGGTGTAGAACGGGTGCTCCGTGGCGGCGTCGCCGAGGCGGGAGAGCGTCCAGCGACCGACGAGCAGGTACACCGCGGTGAGCACGCCGCACGCGGCGGCAGCGAGCCTCGAGGTGCCAGGCGTGCCCGTCATGCCGCCGACCGGAGGTCCCGCAGCGCGACGCGGGTCGCCCAGGCGTTCCCCGCCACCTGGACGGCCGCCCCGCAGCACATCGCGACCGCCGCGCCCATGTTGCCGTGGCGCGGCACCAGCACGGCGCAGGCGAGCGCCGACACGATCGCGCTGGCGGCCAGGATGAGCGGCTGGATCCGGAGCGCGCGCAGCGCGGTCATGGCGTACTGGAGCAGCACGGCCGCGTAGCCCATGACGGCGGCGAGGATGAGGACGAGCAGCACGTACGCCTGCGTGGCGTACTCCGGGCGGTAGAGCGCCGCGAGCAGGGGCCGGCCCAGGAGCGCGACGACCGCGAGCGCGACGGCGCCGACGCCCGAGACGAGCCCGATCATCCGCAGGAGGAGGCGACGGAAGCGCCGCCCCTCGCCGCTCGCGTGGTACGACGCCAGCCGGGGGCTCGCGGACTCGCCGAGGGCCGTCATGAAGCGCGCCCCGATGATCATGAGGTACCCGGCCGCCGCGAAGAAGCCGAGCTCTCGCGCCCCGAGCAGCCGCTCGACGAAGAGGCGCGGGATGTTCGTCAGGAGCGACGACAGGAGCGCGGCGAACCCGAGCGGCAGCGCCATCCGGGAGAGCGTGCGCAACGCCGGCCACCGCCAGCGGGCGCGCAGCGGGCCGCCGTGCACGGCCCTCGCGAGCCGGTTGGCCTGGGGGATGTCGTAGAGCACCAGCACGGCGATCCAGGCGGCGGCCACGCCGACCACGGCCCACGTCAGGGACCGTCCGAAGCGGAGGCCGGCCGCGAGCCCGGCGAGCGACGACAGCCCCTTCACCATGTGGGAGCGGGAGATGAGGCTCATCCGCTCGTGGCGCTGCATGAACCCGAAGTACACGTCGCTCAGGGACTCCGCGCTCTTGGCCGCGGCGACGGTCACGATCGCGATCCCGGTGGCGCCGGGGTACACGACCACCGCCAGCGTCACGAGCAGCGCGACCGCAAGGGACAGCGAGAGCAGGCGGAGGGCGAGGTAGTCGCCGAAGCCGTAGGCCTCGCGCGCGTCGGTCGCCTGTACGCCGCGCAGGTTCAGGTTCGCGGCCATGATCACGGGGGCGGTCACCGCGAAGGCCAGCGCGAACTGGCCGACCATCTCGGGCGTCCCGAGCTTCGCGATCACGATCAGCATCGCCCACTGGCAGCCGCCGTAGACGCCGTTGCCGGCGAGGGTCCACAGCACGTTTCGCCGGAGGCTCATGCGGGCCCGGGGCACCGCCACGGCGGGCGCGGCCTGCTCCGGGGGGAGGGCGACGACGTGCGGTGCCGGCCGCCCGGACTCCGGCGCGTCCAGGCGCTCGACCGAGCGAGTGCCCGAGGTCATGCGCGTGTCCCCGGGGCTCGGGTCACGCTCGGTGCATGGGGAGCGCGTCCGCCGGGGGGCGTGCTGCCCGGCGTGCCGGAGACGAGCCGGGCGTGGATGGAGACGGGCGGCATGGGTCCTCGCGGCTGGCCCGAACTCGACGAGACCGCACCGCCGACGATCTGGGCGCGGCAGGCGAACGGCAATGAGCGCGAATGGGGCGGCGAGGAGGCGAGCTCGAGCGGGGCGACCGCTTCGGGCGGATCGCGCGCGGAAGCCCGGCCGCCGCGGAGCGCCGCTGGGCCGCGGTCCGCGGTCCGGTCCCATGATGGCTCGTGTAAGGGGAGGGATCCGGCAATACCGTCAAGTGCCGCGCAAGGGAACGCCGGGTGGAACAGGGCTCGCGCCCTCGCCTCCAGCGGCCGGTTCACCACGGCAGGGAGCCCGTCCTGAACGTGAGCAGGGGCATCGCGCTGAAGGTGAAGCGGGCGCTCGACGTCTGCGGAGCCGGGGTGGGGCTCGTGCTCGCCTCGCCGGTCCTCGCGGTCGCCGGAGCCGCGATCCTCGTCACGCAGGGGCGCCCCATCCTGTTCCGTCAGGCTCGGCCGGGGCTCGGCGGCGCGCCCTTCACGATCTACAAGCTCCGGACGATGCGCCCTCCGCGCGCGGACGAGGTCTGGTACCAGACGGACGCGCAGCGGGTGACCCGCCTCGGACGCTTCCTGCGCGCCACCAGCCTGGACGAGCTCCCCGAGCTCTGGAACGTCCTCCGAGGCGAGATGAGCCTCGTGGGGCCCAGGCCCCTGCTCGTCGAGTACCTGGACCAGTACACGCCGGACGAGCGGCGCCGGCACGACGTGCGCCCGGGGGTCACGGGGTGGGCGGCCGTCAACGGCCGCCATGCGCTCAAGTTCAAGGAGCGGCTCGCGCTCGACGTCTGGTACGTCGACCACTGGAGCCTCCGGCTCGACCTCCGGATCCTCGCGCTGACGGTGTATCAGGTGCTGCGCCGCTCGGACGTCCACGAGACTCAGGACATCGCCGAGATCGGGTTCCCGCTCCCAGGAACGGTCCGCACGAGCGGCGCTCCCGCGGGCGGCGAGCCCGCCGCCGCGCGCTCGCAGCCCGGGATGCAGGCGGGCGGGCGCAGCGCCCCGGGCGCGGAAGGTGGCCGCGGGTGAGGTTCCGGGTCCTCGACGCAGCAGACGCGGGCGACGTCGCCGCCTGGCTCGCGATCTGGAGCGCCTGGCCGGCCAAGGAGGTCGTGACTCGCCCCGAATACGCGCAGCTGTTCGCGCGGCCCGGGGATCGCGCCGTGTGCGTGGTGGGGGAGGACGAGGGTGGCGCCATCCTGTTCCCGCTCATCCTCCGGCCGCTCGCCCTCGAGCCCTGGGCGCGCCGGGGGGAGCTGCGCCGGGACGCGATCACGCCCTATGGCTACGGGGGGCCCTTCGTGTGCGGCGGCGGAGTGCGGGATCAGGCCGCCTTCTGGGCCGCGTACGGGGAGTGGTGCCGCGACGAGCGGATCGTCACGACCTTCGCCCGCCTGTCGCTGTTCGCGGAGCAGCTCGCCCCCATGCCGGGTCGGGTCGAGGTGAGATCGCAGAACGTGGTCGTGCGCCTCGACGGCGGCAGCGAGGGCCTGTGGCGCAACTACGAGTCGAAGGTGCGCAAGTGGGTGCGGCTCGCGGAGGCCGCCGGCGTGACGGTCGAGGTCGACCGCGACGGCAGCGGGCTCGACGCGTTCTTCGAGGTGTACACGCACACCATGCAGCGGCGGCGCGCGGACGAGTTCTACTTCTTCCCTCGGTCGTTCTTCGAGTCGATCGTGACGCGGCTCGGCGGCCGCTTCGTCTTCTTCCACGCGCGCGCCGGGGGGAAGGTGGTCTCCTCGGACCTCGTGCTCTGCGCGGACGAGCACGTGTACTACTTCCTCGGCGGCACGCTCGAGGAGGCGTTCGCGCTCGGACCGAGCTACCTCGTCAAGCACCGGATCGCCGAGTGGTCGATGGGCGAGGGGAAGCGCCGGTACGTGCTCGGCGGCGGGCACGAGCCGGACGACGGGCTGTACCGGTACAAGCGGGCCTTCGACCGGCGCGGAGCGGTGCCTTTTCGCGTCGCCGCGCTCGTCCACGACGAGGTCGCCTGCCGCGAGCTCGCCGACGCTCGCGCGGCGCACGCCTCACGCGAGGGGAAGCCCTGGCGCCCGAGGACCGGCTTCTTCCCTGCGTACCGCGCCTGACGCGCACGGAGAGGCGAAGAGGGTTCGCGCCCACCGGCACGACTTCCGGGCGCTGGCGAGGTGGAAGGTGGTCGACATGCCAGCTTCGTCGTCGCTCGACAGAGTCCGCCTGGTCGTGTCCAGCCTGGGGTTCACCGTCCCGCTGGTGTACCTGCTGAAGCGCGTCGCCTATCAGGATCACTTCTATCATCTGAGAGCGCCGATGGGACGCCTTCGCTTCCCTCGGCTGCGCTCCGACATTCGCTGCGAGCTGGCGACCGAGGCGGACCTCGACGAGATCGTGAGAGGTCTCGGAGCGCTCGACCTGGCCTCCCGCAAGGAGGTCGTCGCCCGCGTCCTCTTCCATCGGGCCGGGTTCTCCAGCTGCTACATCGGGCGGAGCCCGCAGAACGAGCTCGTCTCGATGCAGTGGTTGCTCCGCCCGCAGGACAACGCGCTGCTGGAGCGGCAGCGCCGGCGCCTCTACTACCCGCTGCGGAGCGACGAGGCCATGGTCGAGAACATCTTCATCTTCCCCCGGTTCAGGGGGCTGTCGGTGTTCCCCACCGTGAACCACTTCGTGCTCGACCTCGCGAAGCGCGAGGGGTTCCGCGCCTGCAACGCCTACATCCGCAAGGACAACGTCCCGTCGCTCAACGCGTTCATGGGGCTGGGCTTCCAGATCCAGAAGCTGCTCACGGGCTACAACCTGGCGGGGCTCTCGTGGAGGAACCTGTGAGCGTGCCGGCTGTTCGAACGGTGGCTGCGCCCCCGCCCCTGCCCGCCGGGTCCCGTGCGCCGCCGCGAGCGGCTTCGCCGCTTCCGCGGCGTCCCTCACGCCGCTGAGACGTCCCCGCTCGTGAAGGACGTCGGGCCGTTCGCCTGCCGCTTCCGCGCGACGAAGGAGGCGATCCGCTCGATGGACTCGAGGTTGTCGGGCGTCGTCTCGTCGTCGCGGACGCGGATGCCGAACTCCTCCTCGACGAAGGCGATGATCTCGAGCACCCCGGTGGAGTCCACCAATCCGCTCGTGACCAGGAGGGCGTCGTCGGCGAGCTCCGCCGGATCGCTCACGTAGAAGTTCTCGAGGATGAACGCCCTGATGCGTTGCTGGACCGTCACCTCACACCCCCGCTGCCATGCCCGATCCGGGCCGGCCGCACGCTCCGGACAACCTGTCGACGAACGTCCGGAACTCCACCCCCGGCGCCCGCGAAGGCACCTGCCGGATGAGTTGCTCATGGAGCAGCGCCGTCGAAAGCACGCCGACGAGGGCCATGTTGTCGAAATTGGAGAGCTGCCCGCCGGCCGCCGACGCCTGGCACTTGCGCCACAGGCGCGCGACCGCGCCGCGATCGAAGACGCCGGCGTCCCCGACTGCCCGCTCGCTCGTCAGGTCCTCGATCCAGCCCGGAGCGCCGGGGCCCACGAAGGCCTGCGCGTCGGGAGCGCGATAGGGCTGCTTGGATCGCTCGACGACTCCGTCCGGGACGAGGCCTCGCGCGACCCGCTTCAGGACGTGCTTCTCGTCGAGGCCGCGCAGCTTGAACGCGTCGGGCAGCCCGTTCGCCAGCTCCACCACGTGGGCGTCGAGGAACGGGAACCGGCCCTCGATCGAGTGGGCCATGAGCATCCGGTCGCCCTGCGACGAGAGCAGGTAGCCGGAGAGGAGGGTCCGCGCCTCCAGATACTGATCCTGGGCCAGGGAAGACCAGCCGGGGAACCCGGCGGGAACCGAGGCGAGCAGCCGCTCCACGACGTCCACGCGCCGCAGCCGATCTCGCAGCTCGGCGCTGAAGAGCCGCTGCAGGGCCGCCGCGCTCTGCCAGCGCGGCTGGTGCGCGAAGCCGGGTGTGTCCCACTGGGCTCGCCCGCGCCCGAAGAACTCGCGGGCGAGGGTTCGCTGCGAGACCGGTGAACGGACCAGGTAGGGGTAGAGCCGCTCGAGCAGGCGCGGGCGCAGCGCCGACTCGGGCTGGCGACCCCAGAAGCGCCGGATCTTTCCCTCCCGGAAGAGGTCGTACCCGGCGAACATCTCATCGGCGCCCTCGCCGGTCAGGACCACCTTGATGCCCGCCTCTCGCACCTGCCGCGAGAGCAGGAAGAGCGGCGCCGGACCGGTGCGGAGCAGCGGACGCTCCGCGTGCGCGACCACCGCGGGGAACGCCGCGCGGATGTCCTCGCGGCTGACGACGAGCTCGTGGTGCTCGCTCTCGAGGCGCTCCGCGACGGCGCGCTGGTAGGGCGTCTCGTCGAACTCGAGATCCTCGAACCGCACCGAGAACGTGCAGAACCTCCCGCCGCTCACGCGGCGTCCCAGCGCGGCGACGAGCGAGCTGTCGAGGCCGCCCGAGAGGTAGCTCCCCACCGGCACGTCGGCGCGCAGCATGCGCAGGCGCACGGCGTCCTCGAGGGCCGCACGGACGCGCTCCGCGGCCTCGCCGGGCGAGCTCGCCGGCGCGGCTCCCACGGCGTAGCGGGGCGTCCAGAACGCCCGGTCCACCGTGCCCCGCCTCGAGATCCTCCGCACGTGACCCGGCTCGAGCTCCGTGACCCCCTGGAACACGGACTGGGGAGGCACCACGGTCCAGAAGGTGAACGTCTCGGCGAGGCCCACGGGGTCGAACGCGCGCGTGAGCGCGGGAGCGCCGGCGAAGATCGCCTTCACCTCGCTCGCGAACCACAGCCGGCCGCCGTGCTCGCACAGGTACAGCGGGCGGACCCCGAGCCGGTCGCGGGCGAGGATCAGCGTCTCCTCCGCCGAGTCCCAGAGCGCGATGGCGAACTGTCCGTTGAAGCGCTCGAAGGCCTGCTCGGCCCACGACTCGTACGCGTGGACGATGACCTCCGTGTCGCTCCGGGTCCGGAAGCGGTGCCCCAGCGCCTCGAGCTCCGCGCGCAGCTCGACGTAGTTGAAGATCTCTCCGTTGAACGTCACCCACAGCGATCCGTCCTCGTTGCAGAGCGGCTGCTGCCCCGTGAGGAGATCGATGACCGAGAGCCGCGCGTGGCCCAGGCCCGCGTGCGCGTCCCGATACAGGCCGAACTCGTCCGGCCCGCGATGGCGCAGGGCGGAGACCATGGCCGTGAGCTCGTCGAGCGACTGCGGAGGCAGGCCTTCGCGCAGCGCCACGAAGCCGGCGATCCCGCACATCCCTACGGCCCCCGGCGGTCGTCCGCGAGCAGCGGAGCCTGGTGCAGGTACCGGCTCGCCCGGCGCTTCGCCTCGATGTCGCGATAGACCCGCTCCACCTGCTCGGCGGTGAGCCCGGTGACGGCGCCGACCTCCGCGGGCGCCGTGCCGCGGTCGTGCGCCCAGAGGCACAGATCCATGTCGGCGTAAGGCAACGCGAAGTAGAACTCCTCCTGGGTCTGGGCGAGGGAGAAGGTGTCCGTGGTGGGCGGTCGGCTGCGGACCTCCGCCGGCACCCCGAGGTGCTCGGCGAGCGCGTAGACCTGGGTCTTGTACAGGTGCGCGATGGGCTTCAGGTCGGCGGCGCCGTCCCCCTGCTTCACGAAGAAGCCCTGGTCGTACTCCAGGCGGTTCGGGGTGCCCGCCACCGCGAAGTTCAGGCGATCCGCGTGGTAGTACTCCACCATCGCGCGCACCCGCTGCTTGAAGTTCGTGGCGGCCACGAGCTGCAGGTAGGCGGCGGGCGGCATCCGCGAGCTCCGCTGCATCCCGCGCGGGTCCGCGACCGTCAGCGTCGTGACGTTGAGGCGATCGCCCTCGAGCAGGGAAGGCAGCGTGAGCTTGCACTGCCATCCGGGCCCGTACTCGGGGTAGACGGCCCGGATCGCCTCGAGCTGCCGCTCGTAGCAGCCGAGCGCCTCCAGGGCGGGGCCGACGTCCTCGACGACGTGGCGGATCCCCAGGCGGTCCGCCACCATCGCGCCGAGCCTGAGGGCGTCGCCCGAGGAGTCGCGCTCCGGCATCAGCAGCCCGACCACGCGATCCGGGCCGAGGGCGCGCGTGCACAGCGTCGCCACCACGGAGCTGTCGACCCCGCCCGACAGGCCCACGACGGCGCCACGACGGCGCAGCGACCCGAGGACCTGCTCCCGCAGGGTCGTCTGGATCTGCTCGGCGACACCGGCAGGGTCGATCCGCAGCACGTCTCGCGAGAACATCGTGCGGTCGAGAATAATCACGACGGGTTCGGCGACATGTCCCGGGCATCGGGGGAATGCGATCGCAATCCTGGGGCGCGCGGCGCGATGTCCCCGAGCGCCTCGGGCGAGCACGGGACTCCTCGCGAGGCGTGCACGCGAGCCGTTCCGGTGCACACGTTGGGACGCGTACGTACGCGGCGCGCGACGCGCTCGCGTCCGCGACGGAGGCCCGGTGGAATCCTCGCTCCTGCACGAGTGGCTCTTCTCGCACGCCGAGCGCCAGCCCGACGCGCCGGCGATCGCCACCCCCGCGGTGCGCCTCACCTACGGCGACCTCGCTGTCCGGGTGCGCGCCCTCGCGGGTCACCTCGCGGCGAACGGGGTCGGGCCGCACGATCGGGTCGTCCTCGCGCTGCCCAACACCCCCGCCACGGTCGTCGCGGGGCTCGCGGTGAACATGCTCGGCGGGACGTGCGTCGAGGTGAACCGGGAGTTCGGCGCCGAGGTGCTCTCGGGCGTGGTGGCGCAGAGCCGTGCCCGGCACGCGGTCGTCTGGGGCCGCGACGCGCGCCTCTGGGGGCAGGTGCTCGCGCAGGGACGGCTCGAGCACCTCTGGGTGCTGCAGGGCGACGCGACGCCGGCCGTTCCGGACGCGCTGCGCGGCGCGCCGGTGTCCCTCGTCCTCGAGGACGGCAGCGTCGAGCCCGCGCCGCCGCCGCCGCGGGCCGAGCCGCGCGCCGACTGGCCCGCGCTCATCCTCTACACCTCGGGCAGCACGGGGAGGCCACGCGGGGTCGTGCAGACGTTCCGGAACGTCGACGCGAACACCCGCTCGATCGTGCAGTACCTCCGGCTGTGCGCCGACGATCGCGCGCTGCTCGTCCTGCCGCTCTACTACTGCTACGGCCGCAGCGTGCTGCAGACGCACCTGTTCGCGGGCGGCTCGGTGTTCCTCGACAATCGCTTCGCCTTCCCGCGCGTGGTCCTGGAGTCCCTCGCGTCGGAGGGGTGCACGGGGTTCGCCGGCGTCCCGCTCACGTTCGAGATCGTCCGCAGGCAGGTGGACGTCTCGTCCATGGCGTTCCCGCGGCTGCGCTACCTCACGCAGGCCGGGGGCGCCATGGCGCCCGACACGATCGCCTGGGTGCGCGAGGCCTTTCGACCCGCGGAGCTGTTCGTCATGTACGGCCAGACGGAGGCGACGGCGCGGCTCGCCTACCTCCCGCCCGACCGCGCGGAGGAGAAGAAGGGCTCCATCGGCGTCCCCATCCCCGGCGTCGAGCTCCGCGTCGTGGACGACGCGGGCCGCGAGCTGCCGCCTGGAGCGGTGGGCCACCTCGTGGCGCGCGGCGACAACGTGACCCAGGGCTACCTCGACGAGCCCGCCGAGACCGCGGCCATCCTCCGCGACGGGTGGCTCTGGACGGGTGACCTCGCGCTGCGCGACGCCGACGGCTTCCTCTTCCACCAGGGGCGCTCGAAGGAGATCCTCAAGATCGGCGGTCACCGGGTGAGCCCCGTGGAGATCGAGCACGTCATCGCGACCCACCCCGCGGTCGCGGAGGCGGCCGTCATCGGCGTGAAGCAGGACCTGATGGGCGAGGTCGCCGCTGCGTTCGTCGTCGGTCGCCCCGGCAACACGCCCAGCGAGGCGGACCTGCGCCGGCACTGCCGCGAGCAGCTGCCGCCTTACAAGGTCCCCGCCACGTTCACGTGGGTGGAGGCGTTGCCTCGGAACGAGGCGGGCAAGCTCCTGCGGACGGAGCTCGCCGCGCGCCACGCCGCGGGCTGAGGGCGGGGTCGCGCGACGGGGGAGGGCGAGCGGATGACGCGGACGTACCTGTCGGTGCCGCACATGGGACGCAGCGAGGAGCGCTACGTGCGCGAGGCGTTCGCCTCGAACTGGCTCTCCACCGTCGGCCCGAACCTCGACGCCTTCGAGCGCGCGTTCGCGGAGCGCATCGGGCGGCCCGCGGTGGCGCTCGCGAGCGGCACCGCCGCCATGCACCTCGGCCTGCGGCTCCTCGGGGTCGCGCCCGGCGACGAGGTGCTCGTCTCGGACTTCACGTTCGTCGCGAGCGTGAACCCCATCCGCTACCTCGGCGCCACGCCCGTGTTCGTGGACAGCGATCCCGCGACCTGGATGATGAGCCCGGCGCTCCTCGCCGAGGCGCTCGAGGACCGCGCCCGTCGAGGGAGGCCGCCGCGGGCGGTCGTGGTGGTCCACCTCTACGGCCAGTGCGCCGACCTCGCGCCGATCCTGGAGGCGTGCCGCGCGCACGGCGTGCCGCTGCTCGAGGACGCCGCCGAGGCGCTCGGGGCGACGTACCACGGGGCGCCCGCGGGGTCGTTCGGCGACGTCGCCGCGTTCTCGTTCAACGGGAACAAGATCATCACCACGACGGGCGGCGGGATGCTCGTCGCCGCGCGACGGGACTGGGTCGACCGCGCGCGGTTCTGGTCCACGCAGGCGCGCGAGCCGGGCGCCGCGTACCACCACACGGAGGTGGGGCACAACTACCGGCTCTCGAACGTGCTGGCGGGGATCGGTCGAGGCCAGCTCGAGGTGCTCGACGAGCGGGTGGCCCAGCGCCGCGCCGTCGCGTTCCGCTACCGCGACGCCTTCGCGGATCTGCCCGGCATCTGGCTCATGCCGCAGGCGCCGTACGGCCTGCACACGAACTGGCTCTCCTGCTTCCTCGTCGCGCCGCGCGCGTTCGGCGCCTCCCGGGACGACCTGCTGCGTGCCCTCGAGGCGCGGGACATCGAGGCACGGCCGCTCTGGAAGCCGATGCACCTCCAGCCCCTCTACCGTACGTGCGAGCGGTACGGCGGCGAGGTCGCCGCTGCGCTGTTCGAGCACGGGCTGTGCCTGCCGAGCTCGAGCAGCCTCTCGCGCCAGGAGCAGGACCGGGTCGTCGAGGTCGTCCGCTCGGTCGCACGCCCCACCCTCGGTCAACACGAGACCCCCTGGGGCGCCTTCGCGTGAGGTGCGTCGTGCCCAGCTTCGCTCCGCCGCCGAGCGGCCTAGAGGAGGCTTCCATGCAACAGCTCCGGGAACGGATCCGATCGCGCACCGCGGTCGTGGGCGTGATCGGCCAGGGGTACGTCGGGCTGCCGCTCGCGCTCGTCTTCCGCGAGGCGGGCTTCCCGGTGATCGGGCTCGACGTCGACTCGGCCAAGGTCGAGGCGCTCTCCCGCGGCGGGTGCTACATCCGCCACATCGGCCCGGAGCGCGTCCGCGCGGCCGTGGCGAGCGGCGGGTTCACCCCCACGACCGACTTCGGCCGGCTCGCCGACTGCGACGCCATCCTCATCTGCGTGCCCACCCCGCTCGGCCGCCACCGCGAGCCGGACAACTCGTTCATCCACGCGACGGCCCGGCAGATCGCGCCCAGGCTCCGGCGTGGACAGCTCGTCGTGCTCGAGTCGACCACCTACCCGGGCACCACCGACGAGGAGGTGCGTCCGATCCTGGAGGAGAGCGGCCTCCGCACCCCGGAGGACTTCCTGCTCGCCTTCTCACCCGAGCGGGAGGACCCGGGCCGGAGCGACTTCACCACGAAGACCATCCCGAAGGTCGTCGGCGGCGTGAACCCCGCGTCCACGGAGATCGCGGCGGCGCTGTACTCGGGCGCGCTGGATCGGGTGGTCCCGGTGCGGGGCGCGCGCGTGGCGGAGTCCACGAAGCTCCTGGAGAACGTCTTCCGGTCGGTGAACATCGCGCTCGTGAACGAGCTGAAGGTCATCTTCGAGCACATGGGGATCGACGTGTGGGAGGTGATCCGGGCCGCGTCCACCAAGCCCTTCGGCTACATGCCCTTCCACCCGGGCCCGGGGCTGGGCGGCCACTGCATCCCCCTCGATCCGTTCTACCTCGCGTGGAAGGCGGCCGAGCACGGGGAGTGGGCGCGGTTCATCGAGCTCGCCGGGGAGATCAACTCGCGCATGCCGCGGTACGTGGTGGAGCGGATCGCGGAGGCCCTGAACGAGGACGGGAAGGCGCTCCGGGGCTCCGCCGTGCTGGTCCTCGGGCTCGCCTACAAGGCGAACATCGACGACGATCGCGAGTCCCCCTCGTACGAGATCCTGGAGCTGCTCCAGGAGCGCGGCGCGCGCGTGGCGTACTGCGATCCGCACTTCCCCACGGCGCGCAAGGTGCGGAAGCACGATCTCGGGCTCCGCTCGGTCCGGTGCGACGCGGCGACGTTCGCGAGCCACGACGCGGTCGTGGTCTCGACCGCGCACGACGTGTTCAAGGACCCCGCGCTCTACGAGGGGGTGCGCCTCGTCGTGGACACCCGGAACGCCGTCGCGCCGCTCTTCACGGGGCGTGAGGGCCCGCGCATCGTACGAGCGTGAGGACCGACGTCCACGCGCCGCCCGGATGGGCCCGGACGCCCTCGCCTCCGCGGGCGGGCCGCGTGCGCGCTCCCCGTTCGCGAACCTTCCCGGGGATCCGAGCAGGCGGGCATCCACCGAGCGTGCATGTGGTTCGTGGGACGCGCCCGCGTGGGCTTGCGTTCACTCACCGCGCGCGCCATCGCGCGGGAAACGAACGCTTCACCGCCGCCGTCGCGAGGGCACCGGACGAGGTCGGCCCCATTCAGATTGCGCCGGCCGGGCGAACTCTCATGCCCGAGGGCCAAAGGACTCGACGTGTGAGCACAACGCGCATACCTGCAAGCGTGCACCATCGAAGGACGGGTACGGGTTGGGAGGGCGGAAGGATGGGCCAAGGGGGATCCGTCCAGCTGGACGGCGCGGTGGCTTCCCTGCGCAGGCTGCGCGCCGTCGTGGCGGGAGCGATGCGCGTGACCGAGGCGGGCGCGCGAGCGTCCGCGGGGGCGCGCTACGCGGTCATGTTCGCCGTGGACGGCATCGCGGCGATGGTCGCGCTCCGGACCGCGATCTGGCTCCGCTTCGACGGCGAGATCCCCCTGCGGTACGAGCAGATGCTGCCGGTCGCGACGGCTGCGCTGATGGCGATCCGCCTCTCGTGCAACGGCTTCGCGCGGCTGCACCGCTGGTCCTTCCGGCTCGCGGGGCTCGCCGAGGCGCTCCGGATCGCCGCGGCCTGCGTCGCCGGCTCCGTGCTGTTCGTCGCCGCGACGAAGCTCCTGGAGCTCCCGCTGCCGCGGACCGTCTTCGCGCTCGAGCTCTTCCTCTCCGCGAGCGCCTTCGGCGCCACGCGCTTCCTGCCCCGGGCGGCATTCCGGTGGGCGGGGATCTGGTCCCAGTCGCTCGCCGGCGCGCCGCGCGCGGTCATCGTCGGCGCCGGTCACGCCACCGAGCTGCTCGCGCGCGACCTGCTCCGCTCCCCGAACCCGGGCTACCAGCTCGTCGGGTTCGTCGAGGAGGACGGGCACATGGCGCGCTGCCGGATCGCCGGGATCCCGATCCTGGGCGGGATCCAGCACCTCCCGAAGATCATCCGGCAGCATCGGATCGCGTCGGTGCTCCTCGCGGATCCGCGAACCCCCGCGGCGCGCGTACGCGAGATCATCGCGCTCTGCGCCACCTCGCGCGTCCGGTTCAAGATCGTCCCCGCCTCGTGGGCCGACCTCGAGGGGCGCCTCTCCGGGGCGAGGCTCGACGACATCTCGCCCGAGGACCTCCTCCCGCGCGCCGCGGTCGCGTTCGACGAGTCGGAGGTCCGGCGGCTCGTGGAGGGCCGGCGAGCCCTCGTCACCGGCGCCGGCGGGAGCATCGGCGGCGAGCTGTGCCGCCAGCTCGCGCGGAACGGCGTCGACCAGCTCGTGATGGTCGACATGAACGAGAACGAGCTCTATCTCCGCCGGCTCGCGCTCGCCGAGGACTTCCCGGGCCTCGACCTCCACGCCGAGGTGGCCGACGTGCGCGAGGCGGAGCCGCTCCGCCGGCTCGGCCTGCGCTACCGGCCGCAGGACGTCTTCCACGCGGCGGCGCACAAGCACGTGCCCCTCATGGAGGACGCGCCCGCGGAGGCGGTGAAGAACAACGTGTTCGGCACGCTCAACGCGGTGCGGATGGCGGACGCGTGCGGCGCCGAGCGCTTCGTCCTCATCTCGACGGACAAGGCGGTGAACCCGACCTCGGTGATGGGCGCGACCAAGCGGGTGGCCGAGCTCGTGGTGCGCGACCTGGCCCGGCGCTCCCGCGTGCGCGTCACCGCCGTCCGGTTCGGGAACGTGCTCGGGTCGGCGGGTAGCGTCGTCCCCATCTTCAAGCGCCAGATCGCCCGCGGCGGTCCGGTGACGGTGACGCACCCGGACTGCACGCGCTACTTCATGACCATCCCGGAGGCGTGCGGCCTCGTGCTGCTCGCCGGGCTCGGCGGCCACGGAGACCTCTGCGTGCTCGACATGGGCGAGCCGATCCGGATCGCCGACCTCGCGGGCAGCATGATCACGCTGTCGGGCCACGTGCCGGGCGAGGACGTCGACATCGTCTACACCGGCCTCCGCCCGGGCGAGAAGCTGTGCGAGGAGGTCCTCACCGAGCAGGAGGAGCGCTCGCTCGTGGTGAGGAACCGCATCCGGGTGACGCACAGCCCGGCGCCGCCGCCGGACCTCCACGAGCGGATGGACGAGCTGCAACGGCTCGCCGACCGCGGGGACGCCGCCGGCATCCTCGCCGCGCTGCGCACGATCGTCCCCACCTACCGCGGCCCGGCGCGGAACGGCCGCGACGGCACGAGCTCGCGCGCGACGACCGAGCGCGGCGGTCCACGCGGCCGCGTGGGCGGCCTGGACGGCAGGGACTCCGGGGTCGCATCGCCGCTGTGATGCGCAAGGAACCAGAGATGCCACACGATCGGGCGAACGACGACGCGGTCGTCGAGGTGAACTTCGGAGCGGGGACGATCGGCGACGTGGTGCAGCAGCAGCTGCCGCCGCCGCTGCCGCGGGCGCGCGAGGAAGTGCCGTTGACGGACGTGTTCCGCGTCCTGCGGGAGCGCCACCGCGGCGTCGTGGGCGTCGCGCTCGCCGTGGTCGCGCTGGCCGTCGCCTACCTCATCCTCGCGACCCCGGTGTACCAGGCCGCGCTCGTGCTCCAGATGGAGGATCGCAAGCAGACGTTGACGGGCCTCGAGGACCTCTCGGGGTTCATCGGCGACGCCGCGTCGCCGGCCGAGACGGAGATCGAGATCATCCGCTCGCGGACCCTCATCGGCGCGGTCGTGGACGAGCTCGGGCTCGACGTGCAGGCGGAGCCGCGCCGCGCGCCCCTGGTGGGCGCCACGCTCGCGCGCCACTGGCGCGGCGGCGCTCCGGCGGCGCCGCGGCTCGGGCTCGCGCATTACGGCTGGGGCGGCGAGCGCGTCCGAGTGCAGGAGCTCGCGGTCGGGGAGGATCTCGTGGACGTCCCCCTCGTGCTCACCGCGCTCGAGGGCGGGCGCTACCGGCTCGCGGCCGAGGGGTCGGCGCTCGTCGAGGGGGCGGTGGGCGCCCGGGCGTCGGGAGGGGATGGGGGCTCCGCCGTCGAGGTCGTGATCCGCGAGCTCGTGGCCCGGCCCGGCACGGAGTTCGTCCTCCTGAAGCGGGACCGGCCGGACGTGATCACCGAGCTGCGCGACGCGCTCACCGTGCGGGAGACGGCGAAGAAGACGAACGTCCTCGTGGCCGAGCTCGAGGGGCGGGACCCGCAGCAGGTCGCCGCGACGCTCAACGCCATCGGGGCGGCGTACCTGCGCCGCAACGTGGAGCGGAAGAACGCGGAGAACGGCCAGATGCTCGCCTTCCTGGAGTCGCAGCTTCCCCAGCTCAAGGGGAACGTCGACCAAGCCGAGGCGGCCCTCAACGCCTACCAGCAGCAGAAGCGCTCGATGGACATCTCCGCCGCGACCGAGGCGGTGCTCGGCCGCGCGGTGCGCATCGAGACGGCGCTGCAGGAGCTGCAGCTGCAGCTCATGGACCTGCGCCAGCGCTTCACCGATAGTCACCCCGCGGTCATCGCGGTCCAGCAGAAGATCGCGCGCATGCAGAAGGAGCACGTCTCCCTCGACGAGGAGATGCGCGCGCTGCCGGAGCTGGAGCTCGACGCGGCGCGCCTCGCGCGCGACGTCAAGGTCGCGTCGGAGCTCTACGTCCTCGTGCTCAACAAGGCGCAGGAGCTGAAGGTGGCCCGCTCGGGCGTGATCGGGAACGTCACGGTCCTCGATCCCGCCGAGACGGCGAAGGACCCGGCCCGGCCGAACAAGCCGCTCGTGCTCGTGGTCGCGCTGCTCGTCGGGCTGGGCCTCGGCGTCGGAGTCGCGCTCGCGCGCAACGCGTTCACGGAGGGCTCCGACGACCCGGACGAGATCGAGGCGCGCACGGGCCTGCCCGTGTTCGTGATGGTCCCTCACTCCGAGGTGGAGCTGCAGCTCGATCGGGAGGCGCGGCAGATCCCCGGCTCGTTCCGCGCGGCCCTCGCCCAGGCCGCCCCCGACGACCTCGCCATCGAGGGGCTGCGCAGCCTGCGCACGGCGCTCCAGTTCGCGCTCGTGGAGGCCCGGAACAACATCATCGCCCTCGGCGCGCCGGCGCCCGCGGTCGGCAAGTCCTTCGTGTCCGTCAACCTCGCGCACCTCCTCGCTGCGGCCGGCCGGCGCGTCGTGCTCGTCGACGGGGACCTTCGCCGCGGCCGGCTCCATCGCTACTTCTCGCTGGAGCGGGCCCCCGGGCTCTCCGACGTGGTGAGCGGCGCGGTCACCCTCGAGCAGGCGCTCCGGCGCACGTCCGTCGAGCGGCTCGACGTCCTCTCGACGGGGCGTATCCCGCCGAACCCCGCCGAGCTCCTGGCGAGCCACCGCTTCCAGTACCTGCTGGCCGAGCTCTCGAAGCGCTACGACCTCGTGCTGGTGGACACGCCGCCCGTGCTCGCCGTCACCGACCCCACGCTCGTGGCGCGCCACGCCGGGGTCAACCTGCTCGTCCTCCGGGCGGGGGCGCACTCGGTGCACGAGATCACGCTCGCGGTGAAGCAGCTCGGCCAGGGGGGCGTGCGGGTCCAGGGCGCAATCCTCAACCAGGTCGACACGAACCGCGGCCGCTACGGCCGCTCGGGCCGGTACCGCCGGTACGAGTACCGGTCGGAGACGACGCCGGGCAAGGCCTGACCCGGCCTCGGGGTCCCGTCCCTCCCGCCGCAGCTCGCCAGGGCGCGGCCGCGCCGGCCGGGTCCGCGCGCGCGGATCCGCTCGAAAGTGGACCGGTGGGGTCCCGCAAACACCCGTTCTCGCGAGGTTTTCGGCAGGGTCGCCGGTGACGCCGGCCGACCCGACGTGCTATACGGCCCGAGCTTTCCCGACCTGCGCTCGCCGCCGGCTTTCTCGCCCTTTGGCGGGCGCCACGTTCCGTCGGGAGGAGGAGCGACCGTGATCGAGGCGTACCTGAAGCACGAGGCGGAGCGGAAGGCGCAGGGCATCCCGCCCAAGCCCCTCGACCCCGCGCAGACGCGCGAGCTCGTGAAGCTGCTCGAGAGCCCCCCCAAGGGCCAGGAGGCCTTCCTCCTCGGGCTCCTGCGCGACCGCGTCTCCCCGGGCGTCGACCCGGCCGCGGAGGTGAAGGCCGGCTTCCTCGCCGACGTGGCGAAGGGCGCGAAGAGCTCGCCGCTCATCTCCAAGAAGGAGGCGGTGCAGCTCCTCGGCACGATGATGGGCGGCTACAACGTGCCGCCGCTCGTCGCGGCGCTCGCCGACCCGGCGCTGGCCGACGAGGCCGCGAAGGCGCTCTCCCACACGACCTACGTCTACGACGCGTTCGACGAGATCGTCGCGCTCGCGAAGACGAACGCCGCCGCGAAGAAGGTGCTCGACGCGTGGGCCAAGGCGGAGTGGTTCACGAGCCGCCCGGGCGTCCCGGCCCAGGTGAAGGTGAAGGTCTTCAAGGTCGACGGCGAGATCAACACCGACGACTTCTCTCCCGCGGGCGACGCGTCCACGCGGCCCGACATCCCGCTCCACGCGCTCGCGATGGGCAAGACCCGCTTCAAGGGCGGCCTCCAGACCATCGCGGAGTTCCGCGCGCAGGGCTTCCAGGTCGCCTTCGTGGGCGACGTGGTCGGCACCGGCTCCTCCCGCAAGTCCGCCTGCAACAGCGTGCAGTGGGCCATCGGCGAGGACATCCCGTTCGTCCCGAACAAGAAGCGCGGCGGCGTCATCATCGGCGGCGTCATCGCCCCGATCTTCTTCGCCACGGCGCAGGACTCCGGCGCCCTCCCGATCCGCGCCGACGTGACGAAGCTGAAGACGGGCGACGTCGTCATCGTCGACACCGTGAAGGGCGAGCTCCGCAGCGAGGCGGGCGAGGTCCTCTCGACCTTCAAGCTCTCCCCGAACACGCTCGCCGACGAGTACCGCGCCGGCGGCCGCATCCCGCTCACCATCGGCCGCGCCGTCACCGAGAAGGCGCGCAAGGCGGCGGGCCTCCCGCCGACCGACCTCTTCGCGAAGGTCACGAACCCCACGCCGAAGCCGGGCCAGGGCTACTCCCTCGCGCAGAAGATGGTCGGCAAGGCGTGCGGGCTCCCGGGCGCGCTGCCCGGCGGCTACTACGAGCCGCGGATGACGACGGTGGGGTCGCAGGACACGACCGGCCCGATGACGGCGGACGAGCTGAAGGAGCTCGCCTGCCTCAAGTTCCAGGCGCCGATGTTCATGCAGTCGTTCTGCCACACGGCGGCCTACCCGAAGGCGGCCGACGTGAAGATGCACCGCACGCTCCCGCAGTTCGTGCAGGAGCGCGGCGGCGTGCCGCTCCGCCCGGGCGACGGGGTCATCCACTCGTGGCTGAACCGCCTGCTCCTGCCCGACACCGTCGGGACGGGCGGCGACTCGCACACGCGCTTCCCCCTCGGCATCTCGTTCCCGGCGGGCTCCGGCCTCGTCGCCTTCGCGGGCGCGCTCGGGTTCATGCCGCTCGACATGCCGGAGTCGGTGCTCGTCCGCTTCAAGGGCAAGCTCCAGCCCGGCATCACGCTGCGTGACGTCGTGAACGCCATCCCGTTCTGGGCCATCCAGCAGGGCCTCCTCACCGTCCCGAAGAAGAACAAGAAGAACGTCTTCAACGGCCGGATCCTCGAGATGGAGGGGCTGCCGGACCTCACCGTGGAGCAGGCGTTCGAGCTGACCGACGCCGCGGCGGAGCGGAGCGCGGCGGCTGCGGCGGTGAAGCTCTCCGAGAAGAGCGTCGCCCAGTACCTGCGCTCGAACGTGGCGCTCATGAAGAAGATGATCGCCGACGGCTACGGCGACGCGAAGACGCTCGCCGGCCGCATCGCGGCCGCCGAGGCGTGGCTCGCGAAGCCGGAGCTCCTCTCCGCCGACGCGAGCGCCGAGTACGCCGCGGTGATCGAGATCGACCTCGCCCAGATCACCGAGCCGATCCTCGCCTGCCCGAACGACCCGGACGACGTGAAGAAGCTCAGCGACGTCGCGAACACCAAGATCGACGACGTGTTCCTCGGCTCGTGCATGACGAACATCGGCCACTTCCGCGCGGCCGGCGAGCTCTGGAAGGGCCAGAAGTTCAACCCCGCGGTGCGCACCTGGATCTGCCCCCCCACGCGCATGGACCAGCAGCAGCTGAAGGACGAGGCGTACTACTCGACCTACAGCGCCGTCGGCGCCCGGATCGAGATCGCCGGCTGCTCGCTCTGCATGGGCAACCAGGCGCGCGTGCCGGACGCGGCGACGGTCTTCTCGACCTCGACCCGCAACTTCGACGACCGCATGGGCAACGGCGCCAAGGTGTTCCTCGGCTCCGCGGAGCTCGGCGCCGTCGCGGCGACCCTCGGGCGCCTGCCCACGCCGGCGGAGTACTTCGCGGCGTACCAGGAGAAGATCGCCCCGAAGGCGGGCCAGGTGTACCGGTACCTGCAGTTCGACGAGCTCGAGGGGTATCAGGGTCTCCGCGTCGTCGCGTAGCCTGCGGCACACGATACCGGGCCTGCGATCTTGAGCGGCGCGCCGTCCAGGACGGCGCGCCGTTCTCGTTTCTGCGACGCGCACCTGCGCGTCGAGGGTCAGGTCGCCGCGCCGGGCTGGTGCTGCTCCCAGGTCCTCTGGTCGATGGCGCGCTCGATCCAGGCGAGGTGCCGCTGCTCGTCGGCGTAGCCCCTGCGCACGAGCTCGAGGATTTCGTCCGGGAACGGCTTGGCGACGGCGCGGGCGTAGGTGGAGGTGGTGAGCTCCTCGTTCGGCTTCATCGCGCGGAGCGCCTGCTCCATCCCGAGCCGGGCCCGCAGGCCGGTGACGCTGCCGAGGAGGGCCCCCTTCATGTCGGGCTTCGCCCCGGGCGGGCGCACGTTCATGTCGAGCAGCGCCTTCGAGAGCTCGAGGATGTGGCGCTGGTGGTCGAGCCGGAAGCGCGCCAGCTCCGTCGCGATCCAGCCGTCGCCGATCGCCTCGATGGCGCGGTCGTAGGCGACGACGGCGTCGGCGTCGAGCTGCAAGAGGTTCGTCAGCTCCTCGGCGATCTCGTGCACGTTCATCTGCGGTCCTCCCGTCGAGAAGCTGGTGACGCGTCGCGGCGGGCGCATCGCGCCTCGGACGGGCGCCCCCGGCTACGGCAGGGCGGCGACGGGGGACGTCTGGAACCAGAGCGCGCGGGCGAGCGCCTCCTCGATCCAGGCGAGGTGGCGCTCCTCGTCCGCGTACGCCCCTTCCACGAGCGCGCGGACGTCCTCGGGCAACGGCACGGCGAGCACCTTGCGGTGCACCGCAGTCGTGAGCTGCTCGTTGTTGCGCATCGCCTCGAGCACCTCCTGCGGGTTCAGGCGCCGCCGCGGCGGGGTGAGCGCGCCGATGACGACCCCCTTCACGTCGGGCTCGACCTCCGGGGGGCGGGCACCCATCCCGAGCAGCGCCTCGTGCAGCGCGAGCGCGTGCCGCTGGTGCTCCACCTTGAACAGCGCGAGCTCCCCGCCGATCGCGCTGCTCGGCCCGCCCACCCAGGCGATGGCCGCATCGTAAGCGTGGAGTGCGTCGATCTCGAGCGCCAGCAGCCGCGCAAGCTCCCTGCTCACCTCCGACTGCTTCATCGGTTCCTCCTGCGGAAAAGGTTGTCATCGATGGATCCAGTCCACTACCCCCCGGCGGGGAGACGGAGGGACGCTCGGACGATCGCGAAGAGCAGGGCGGGTGCCCCGGCGAGGTCTTCGCTTGCGCGTGGGCGGAGCGCGTGCAGGCTTTCCCGCATGCCGAAGATCGCCGCCATCGAGATCGTCGAGGACTACACCGGGCGCGCCCGCTGCGACGAGGGCTTCCTCCGCCTGAAGCGCTACCGGGCCCAAAACCGCCGCGCCGACGGGACGACCTCGCCCGTCTACCCGATCGACGTCATCGACCGGCCGACGCTGGACGCGGTGGCCGTCGTGCTCTGGGCACGGACGCCGCGCGGGATCGAGATCCTCACGCGCCGCGGGCTGCGGCCCGCCGCGTACTTCCGTCGCGGCAAGCCGGCCGCGCTCCCCGAGCCCGAGTACCTGCTCGTGGAGGAGATCGTGGCGGGGGTGCTCGAGCCTGGAGAGCGAGGACTCGAGGCGCTGCGCCGCCGCGGCGCGGAGGAGGCGCGCGAGGAGGCCGGCGTCGAGATCGCCCCGGAGCGCCTCGAGCTGCTCGGCGGTCCGTTCTTCCCGCTGCCCGGGATCGTGTCCGAGAAGATCCACCTCCTCGCCGGCGAGGTGCCGCGGCCCGACGTGGACGGGATCCACGACGCGCCGCACGAGGGAGACGGCTCGCCGCTCGAGGAGGGAGCGCTGCTCGCCTGGCGCGAGCTCCACGCGGCGATCGCGGCGTGCGAGGCCGGGGAGATCGAGGACGGGAAGACCGAGCTCGCGCTGCGGCGGCTCGCGGCGCGCCTGGGCGCCTGAGCCGCGCCGCCGTCTCCGGAGCTCAGTCGTTCTTCGCCCCCTCCTGGATCCACGTGAGCAGCGTCTGGGCGTCCGCGTCCGAGAGCCGTTTGGCGTGGCCGCTTCCGCCGGTCCCGCGCACGTAGAGCGCGCTCTGCGTGGGATTCGCCGTGTCCACCTTCTGCAGCGCCGCCGCGTACGAGATCGCGGTGTCGTTCGAGCCCCACGCGCTCCCGTGGCAGCCGCCGCAGCTCGCGACGAGGAACGGGTGGACCTGCGTCGAGAACGAGACGGTCGGCGTGGTAGGCGTCGTCGGCGTGGTCGGTGTGGTCGGTCCGTTCGCCCCTTGCTGGATCCACTCCAGGACGAGCTGCGCCTCCGCGTCGGAGAGCACCTTCGCGTGGCCGCTCCCGCCCGTGGGACGCACGTAGAGCGGGCTCTGGGCCGGACTCGCGGTGTTCACCTCGCCGAGGGCCGCCTGGTACGACGCGTTCACGTCGCTGGAGCCCCAGGCGCTGCCGTGGCACGCCCCGCACTTCCCCTGCAAGAGCGGGTGGATCTGCTGCTCGAAGGACGCCTGCGCCCCTGGCGACGGGGTCAGGTCCCCCGCGTTGGAGCCGCCGCCGTCGGACACCTCGCGGGCGTCGCCACACGCCGCGCCCACCGCGAGCGCCGCCAGCGCCGCCATCCACGACCCGCTCCGTCCCGTGCGCATGTGCCCCTCCGCGGCCCCAAACGCTCGTGACGGCGCCTACCGAACGCCATCCCCGGTCGGGCAGCTCGTGCCGAAAAAACACGAGAGCCCGGCCGGATGTCCGGCCGGGCCCTCGCCGCCCCCGCGGCTCGGGGGTCCTTCGCGCTACGGCTTGATGTCGTGGAACTTCACGATGTCGAACGGCGCCCCCTTGCCGTGGCAGGCGACGCAGGTCGTTCCGACGGTCGCCTCGCCGCCCGTGTGCGCGCACGGCTCGCTGTTCACGGTCGCGAGCGAGCTGCACGAGGGCAGCCCCGCCGTGGCCGTGAACTTCGCGTTGTCGTGGCAGGCGGTGCACACCGCGATGACGGCCGGGGTGGTCGTGTCGTCGGTCTGGTCCGCCACGACGTTCGCGACATAGGTGGTGTCGAGCGGCACCGTGCTCCCCGCCGGCGGGACCTGATACGTCTCGCCCGTGTGACAGAGGGTGCAGTTCTGCACCGTGTCGAGCTGCGGCACCTCCGCACCCGCCTCGAAGGTGATCGGGTTGCTACCGAACCCGCAGATCGTCAGGTCGTTCCCGCGGATGGACCCGCCGTGGATCTCGTGGATCATGCGCTTGAAGTCGATGGACTGCTCGGTCGTGGTGGCGGCGCACGCAGGGTTCGTCGCCGTCGCCGTGCGCCGGCCCTTGTCGGTCGCGCGCGGGTTGTGACAGACCGCGCAGACCTGGATGACGTCGTTCCGGTTCGCGCCGTGCGCCGAGAGCTGGCCGTGGCACGAGTCGCACTTCGCGATGTCCACCACCTGGCGCCGCGCCGCCGCCTGGCCGCCGCCGATCGCGTAGTCCTGGATGACGTTCTTGACCGGGAGCTCCTCCCCGTTCTCGATGGGACGGCCGTCGATGAAGACGGAGTAGGTGGTGACGCCGTCGGTGATCGCCGTGGGCGAGGTCACCTGGTACACGTTCGTCTGGCCGGAGACGGGCGTGGCCGCGGGCGTCAGGCCGGTCGCGCCGACCACCGGGATGTCCACCGGCTGCCCCGGCGACGTCGCGCCGCTGCCCACGTTCGTGTAGTCCGCGGCGCCCGGCTGGTGCCAGCCGATCTTCACGTTGAGCCGACTCAGCGTCTGCTTGTAGGCGGGGTCCGCTGCGAGGTCGACCGGCGTCCCGTTCTTCGTGACCCGCACCTGCACGACCGGCTTACGGTCCGCGCCGGTGGTCACGTTGACGATCTCGTACTTGTACGCCTCGGCCTTCTTGGCGAGCGGCACGTGCACGGTCGCGACGCCGATGCCGGCCGCGTCCGCCGTGTGGCACGTCGTGCACGCGGTCGCCCCGACCTGCGCGTGGTTGCACGGCGCCGTCTCGGTGGTCCCGAGCGCGCACGCGGCGGCGCCCGACCCGTCGAACTTGACGGTGTCGTGGCAGGAGGTGCACGCCGCCTGGTTGGCGTTGGTCTTGTAGCGGTCGGCGTCCGTGCCCTTGTGGCACACGGTGCAGTCGCGCACGTCGTGCATCCACGACTTGTCGAACTCGAACACGTTCTGGCGGAAGCCCACGATCGTGTACGGCTGGCCCGTCGCGCCCTGCGCCGAGGGCAGGTCGCCGCCCATGTGGATCTTGTGGACCATCACCTTGAAGTCGACGCTGTTGCCCGACTCGGGATCGGTGGACTGCGGGGAGTGGCAGGTCTGGCAGACGGTCGCGCCGAGCCGCTCGTCGTGCGCGGCGATCGCGGGAGCGTGGCACGCGTTGCACGCGTCGTTGCTCACGATCTGCAGACGCTTCGGGGTCCCGCCCGCCGGGATGAAGTTCCGGGTCGAGGTCGCCGACGACGTGCCCGGCTCACCAGCGGCCGTGTGCCGGGTGAGCCAGATCCCTGCCGTGTGCGTCTTCGTCCGGTCCACCTGCGCGCCGGCGGGGATGGCCGCGAGCGTGTACTTGTACACGCCGTCGCCCTGGTGCGTGAGGCGCTGATCGAGCGTGGCGTCCGTGGGTCCCGCGTCGAAGGTGGCCTGCGTCGCGGTCGCCTGCTTCGGCTGCTGCGCGGTGCCGCCCGGTGGCGTGAACGGCTGACCGGTCGCGTTCACGGTGTAATAGGAGGTGAACTCGGACGTCGTGGGGTCGTACTTCGAGAGCACGACGCGGATCGGGCTCACCCACGGAAACGTCGTGGACGGGGGCGAGCCGGAGGGGACGACGCCGTTCTTCACCTCCTGTGCGAGGTCGGTCACCGCGGTCCCGTCGGAGGTCACGCGGAACGTGAGCACCGGCGCGCCGCTCTCGGGCACCTCGACGTTCTGGATCTCGACCTTGAGCGCGCCGTTCTGGTTCGAGGACGTGTCGCCCGTGCCGCCGCCGCCGCCGCCGCCTCCACCTCCGCCCTTGTTGTTGTTGTTGTCGCCGCACGCCATCGCCGCGATCACCACCGCAGCGGCGATGCTCCACGCCGCGCCTCGCACACGCCACGTCATCGAGTCCTCCTTACGTGCACCGTGGGTCACGTGACGCGGAGAGAAGCGCTGGAGCGCCGGATGCGCGACGTGCCCCGCAGGCGAAAGTTGCCCCGCGTTCACGCCACGTTGCACCACCTTGGGGAGAGAAGGCAGACCCCGCGGCGGGGCGAGACGCATGCGGAGCTAATCGCCGGGCCGCGCTTCGGGCGGGCGAACGGGGCGCGTTGTCGCGCGCCCACCACGCGAGGTGAATGTAGGCGCAGAACGTGCGCACGCAACCCCGCTGCCGGCGCCTGCCCGGCTCCCGGCCCACCGAGCGCCGAGCCCCTTCGCGGCGCGCGTGCGCGATTGCGCGGGACGCGACGAACCGTGAATATCCGTTTCATGCCGACGACCCGATCCTCGCGCCGCCCCGCGGCGCGCCCCGCGCCGCGGGCGAGCCCGCGCACGCGCATCGAGAAGGACACCCTGGGCGAGGTGCCGGTCCCCGCCGGCGCGCTCTACGGCGCGCAGACGGCGCGCGCCGTGGAGAACTTCCCCATCTCCGGGCTCCACGCCCACCCCGCCTTCGTGGACGCGACGGTGCGCGTCAAGCTCGCCGCCGCTCGCGTCAACGCGAGGCTCGGCCTCCTCCAGCGGGCGAAGGCCCGGGCCATCGAGGCCGCCGCGCGCGAGGTCCTCGCGGGCCGGCACCGCGACCAGTTCGTGGTGGACGTGTACCAGGCCGGGGCGGGGACCTCCCACAACATGAACGTGAACGAGGTGCTGGCGAACCGCGCCAGCGAGCTCCTCGGCGGGCGCCGCGGCGCGCCGCTCGTCTCCCCCAACGACGACGTGAACATGGCGCAGTCGACGAACGACGTCGTGCCGACCGCGATCCGGCTCGCCGCGCTCGAGCTCGCCCCCGCCGTGATCGAGGCGCTCGCCGGCCTGGCCGGCACCTTCGAGGAGAAGGCGCGGGCGTGGGACGGCGTCGTGAAGTCGGGTAGGACGCACCTCATGGACGCGACACCCATCCGGCTCGGCCAGGAGGTCTCCGGGTGGGCGGCCGCGCTCCGCGCCGCGGGCGGACGGGTCCGCGACGCGCTGCCGGAGCTGTCCGTCATCGGCCTCGGCGGTACGGCCGTGGGCACGGGGCTGAACGCACATCCGCGCTACGGGCGGCTCGTGGTCGGCGAGCTCGAGCGGCTGACCGGGATCCCGCTCACCCCCGCGCCGAACCTCTTCTACGCCATGCAGTCCCTCGCCCCTGCCGTGGCGCTCTCCGGCGCCCTCCGCGCGGCCGCGCTCGAGCTCCTCCGCATCGGCGGAGACGTCCGGCTCCTCGGCAGCGGCCCGAACACCGGCCTCGCCGAGCTGCGGCTCCCGCCGGTCCAGCCGGGCTCGTCGATCATGCCGGGCAAGGTGAACCCCTCGATGGCGGAGATGCTGGCGATGGTCTCGTACCAGGTCGTCGCCATGGACGCCGGCATCGCCTGGGCCGCGAGCGGGGGCCAGCTCGAGCTGAACGTCATGATGCCGCTCGTGGCCGCCGATCTCTGCCACGCGCTCCAGATCCTGGCGAACGCGGTGCGCGCCTTCGACGAGCGCTGCGCGCGGGGCCTCGAGGCGGACGAGGCCCGCTGCCGGCACTACGCCGAGCGGACCGTGAGCCTCGCGACGGCCCTCGCGCCGCGGCTCGGCTACGCCGCCTCCGCGGAGATCGTGAAGGAGTCGGTGCGGACCGGGCGGTCGATCGTCGAGGTCGCGGTGGAGCGCGGAGGCCTCCCCGCGCGGCAGGTGCGCCGGATCCTCGACGCGGCCAAGCTCACGCGGCCGGGGAGGGCCTGACCCGATCCGGGGTATCATCGCGCCGTGCCCCGGCTCGGCGAGATCCTCTTGCAGGACGGCGCGTGCGATCCCGAGGCGATCCGGGGCGCGCTCGAGAACCAGGTCATCTTCGGCGGGCGGCTCGGCACGAACCTGCTGGAGATGGGCGCGGTGACGGAGGAGGCGCTCGCGGCCGCCCTCGGCAGGCGTCACCGGCTGCCGGCGCTCTCGGGCGAGCTCCCGCTCGATCCCAAGGCGCTGGCGCTCCTGCGCGCCGACGTCGCCGACCGGCACGACGTCGTCCCGTACCTCGTCGCCGATCGCCGCCTCGCGATCCTCGCCTGCGATCCCTCCGATCTCGCGATGCTCGACGAGGTCGCCTTCGCGACGGGCAAGCAGGTCCACCCGATCGTCGCCCCCGAGGCGCGGATCTGGGCGCTGCTCAAGCAAGGCTACGGCATCGAGCGGCAGCTCCGCGGCATCGAGGTGGAGTTCGGGTCGCTCCGGCGCCGGCTCACGGCCGAGGTGCCGCTCGAGGGCGCCGCGGCGCCCGTCGCCGAGGCGCCGGAGGACCTGCTCGGAGAGGGGCAGTTCGACGCGCTCTACGCGGGCACCGGCGCGTTCGCGCTCGCGCCGCCCTCGGCCGCCGCTGCCCCGGCCGTCCCCGCCGACGACGAGGAGATCATCGAGCTCGACGACCTCGTGCTGCCGGACGACGCCGTTGCGCCGCCCTTCGCGGCGGAGGTGCTCGCGTCGCTCGCGGGGGCGCCCGGGCACGCGCCGCCGGTCCGCTTCGTCGCGCCCGCGCCGCGGCGCGCGGAGCCCGAGCCCTCACCGCTCGGCTTCGACGAGGCGCTCCGCTCGCTCGAGGGCGTCACGGAGCGCGACGCCATCGCCCGGATCGTGCTGCGCCACGCGCGCTCCCGCTTCCGGCGGGCCGTGCTCCTCACCGTGAATCGAGGCGAGCTGCGAGGCTGGGCGGGGCTGGGCGAGGGGGTGGACGCGGAGCAGGTCCGCCGCCTGCGGCTCGCGCTCGGCGCCCCGGGCGTCGGCGACACCGTGGTCCGCACCCGGGCGCACGTCCTCGGGCCGCTCCCCAAGACCGAGGCGAACATCCGGCTCCTCAAGCGGCTCGGCGGCGGCGTGCCGGGGAACGCGTTCCTCGTCCCCATCCTGGCCCTCGGGCGGGTCGTGAACGTCTTCTATGCGGACAACGGGCGGGGCGGCCTCGTCGACGCGGGCGGCGTGGGGGAGCTCCTCATCCTCGCGACGCGCATCGCGAAGAGCTACGAGACGCTCGTCGCCCGCGTGCGGTAGAACGGGCCCCCCGGCCCCTCGCCGGCCTCCGGAACCCCATGGCTGCGACCCTCCACTACTTCATGCTCCCCGACGACGAGCGGGCGCTCTTCCGCCACCTCGAGCGACGCGACCTCACGGTCTACCCCGAGCTCGTGCCGCCCGGCTACACGGCGCCTCGCGTCGAGCCGGACCTCGTCGCGAACCTCGACCAGTCCGCCTACTACCTCGCCATGGAGCGGCTCGGGCCCGTGATCGTCCACCCGGTGAAGCGCGGGCGAGACAGGGGCATGCTGGCGATCGAGGAGGTCCCCTCGCCCGTGCTCCACTACGAGCGCTCGCTGCCCAACGCGGAGGGGGAGCTCGTCGCCGGGAGGGTCTGGGCGGAGCTCGACGTGACCGACGACGCGAACACCAAGCTCGGCAAGCCGCTCGCGCTGAAGGCGCTCTTCCAGGAGATCCACGACCTGTTCCGCAAGAACTGGCGGCGCAGCGATCCGAAGGGCTTCTGGGTCGGCCCCCACGCCGGCGCGGCCTTCAAGCGGGGCGAGCTGAAGCTGCGGGAGGCCGGCCACAAGGGCAAGCTGGTGGGGGTCTGGCGGTGAGCGCGGGCCGCTGGCCGGGGCCGATCTCGGCGGTTGACGCGGGCGGCCCGGACCGGTACACGTGCCGCTTGACTGTGCCCCTTCCGCCTCGCTATAAGGCCGCGCTCGCAGCGGTTCTCCTCACGCTGCCGGGCGTCGCGCTCGCGGAGCGAGTCGCCGGAGCGGTCCTCCCCGACGAGGCGGTGAAGGTCGGCGAGAACCGGTACCGGGTCGCGAAGAGCTACGACGACACGCTGAAGTTCTTCCGGTCGGTCTACTCGCCGGGGAAGTTCAGGAGACGGCCGATCGCGGACCAGCCCGCCGTGAAGGCCGTGCACATCGAGAACCCGGACTCGAAGCCGGGGCAGTGGGAAGGGCTGAACGTCTACGAGCTGAAGGGCGAGACCCGCGTCTTCGTGCTCGTGAAGGGGAAATAGGTTTCTGGGGGATCGTCTAACGGCAGGACGCCAGACTCTGGATCTGGCTATCTAGGTTCGAATCCTAGTCCCCCAGCCAGCATCAAAAAGAAGCACGGCGAGCGTTGACTGCCGAACCGCTCGCGGATACATAAGCGCCCGCTGTTGGCCCGTTAGTCTAGCGGTTAGGACATCGGCCTCTCACGCCGAGAGCATGGGTTCAAGTCCCGTACGGGTCACCATTTGCCCCGCCTCCCTTGTCCAGGAGGCGGGGTTTTTCTTTTGGTGCTGAGCGCCTGCCGGCGACGCCAGAAGAAGAGCAGCCCCGCCCCTCGGGCAGAGGAGGCGGGGCTCGACTCTCGGGACCGCTCTAGAGCTGGTAGAAGCTGGCCGCGACGCCGGGCTGCCCCGCGATCCCCGGGCCCGCCCCGCCGGCGCCCCCCGAACTGATCGTGAAGTCGACGTTCTGGCGCGTGCTCGCGCTCGACGGGTCCTGGAAGATCCCGATCGACGGCCCGCCCGCGCCCCCGCCGCCGGCGCCTCCCGCTCCGCCGGCGCCCCCGGCGCCGCCGTCGCCGCCGCGCCCGCCCGTAGCCGTGCCCGCGGTT
>NZ_JALCYX010000157.1:0-851 GCF_022690695.1 Anaeromyxobacter sp. SG17 | reverse complement strand
AAGCCCCCGCCCGCCGCGGCGAGACCGCCGCCCCGCGCCCCCGCCCCCGCGACGCCCAAGCCTCCGCCCGCCTCCGCGCGAGGGAACGGCGCGGCCTTCCCGGACGTCTCGGACGAGCTCGAGGAGTCCGAGTTCTTCCTGCGAGAAGGGCTCCTCGGCGCCGCGCGCGAGGCGCTCCAGAACCTCCTCGCCCTGCACCCGCATCACCCGGCGATCGAGGCGCGGCTCGCCGAGGTGGAGCGGCGCGCCGCGAGCGAGGCGCCCGCGGCCACCCCTCCGCCCGGAGGGACGGCGCGGGAGACGCGACCGCTCGCGGTCTCCGGCGTCGACGAGAGCTTCGACATCGCGCGGGAGCTCGCGGACGAGCTCGGCGGCGAGGCGTCCCCGGCCGCGGACGACGAGGAGTTCCAGTACTCGGTCGAGGACGTCTTCGCGCAGTTCAAGAAGGGCGTCGAGCAGACCGTCCGCCCCGAGGACAGCGCCACCCACTACGACCTCGGCATCGCCTACAAGGAGATGGCGCTCCTCGACGACGCCGTCCACGAGTTCGAGGTGGCGCTCAAGGGCGCCGAGAAGCGGCGCGCGATCGACTGCCTCTCGATGATCGGCCTCTGCCGCATGGCGAAGGGGGAGCACGGCGAGGCGATCCGCGCCTTCCGCCGCGCGCTCGCGTCCGACGTGCTCACCAAGGAGGCCGCCAAGGCCGTCCAGTACGAGCTCGCTGCGGCGCACGAGGCCGTCGGGGAGTCGGAGGTGGGGCTCTGGTTCCTCCAGCGCGTGGCGAAGCTCGACCCGGCGTTCCGCGACGTCGCGGACCGGATCCGCGCGCTCGGCGGCGGCCCGGGCCGTCC
>NZ_JALCYX010000156.1:0-859 GCF_022690695.1 Anaeromyxobacter sp. SG17 | reverse complement strand
CCCTGCTCGGCGGGGCCCGTGAACGGTCGCGCCCGCTTCGCGGGTTCGCGACCGTTCCCCGCCGGGAGAGCTTCGCCCTCCCCGCGCGATTGCGCGGGGCCCCTCCCCAGTGTTCACGGTTGTTTCTCCGGGTGGCGGCACCGCGCCAACGCGGCGGCTCGCTGAAAATGCGACGGGCTTGGTGCGAACGCGGCGGGGTGACTGAGAACGCGGCGGGACGGCGAGAGCGCGGCGGGGGCCGCGGCCCATTCACTTTCCGTCGATGGCGCGGGGGTAGCAGCGCGAGACGAAGCCGCAGCCCTCGGCGCGGCAGCGGGCCTCGTCGCGGCCGAGTGAGGCGGGAGGGCGGTCGCCGTCACCGCGGAAGGCTTCCCAGGCGAGCCGCGGGGCGTCGGCCGCGAAGCGGGAGAGCTCGCGCTCGCCGGGGGTGACGTCCACGGCGCGGCAGTCCCCGCGGATGAACTGGAGGCGGGCGCGGACGCGGGCCTCGGGGTGGGCGCGGCGGGCGGCGAGCGCGTAGGCGACGAGCTGCAGGCGGTAGCGGTCGGCGGCGTCCGGCCGAAAGGTCGCGTACTTGTAATCCACGACCGTGAGCGCGGTGGCGCGCCGGTCCGCCACGAGGGCGTCGATGGCGCCGACGAGGTAGACCGCCGGCGCGCCGCGCTCCCGCGCGTGGAGGCGCAGGAGGAAGGGCACCTCGCGGCGGAGCCGCGCGTCGCGCGCCGCCGCCGCGAGCTCGCGCCCGCCCTCCGAGTCCGCGAAGCGCGACACCTCCGCGAGGATGCGCCGCACGCCGGGCGAGCGGGCGTCGTGACCGCGCCGCGCCGCGGCGGCGGCGAGCTGCGCGCGGCGCTCGAGG
>NZ_JALCYX010000155.1:0-939 GCF_022690695.1 Anaeromyxobacter sp. SG17 | reverse complement strand
CTCTCGCCCCCGCGCTGCGGGCGATCGCCGCGCGGCGGTCCGCGGCGCGGGCCGGGGCCGGAGGACGGCGCACCGCGGCCGCCGCCGGACTTCTCCTCGGCCACGCGCTGCCAGAGCGGGCGCGCGTCGCGCTGTGGCGCTGGCGCGAGCCGCTCCTCCTGCGGCGCCTCGATCTTCTCGCCGGGCTGCGGAGGCTTCACGTGGCCCTTGCGGATCACCACCGGGCCAGATTCGGGCTTCTTCTCCTCGGACATGGCGGGCGTCTTATAGCAGAGCCCCCGTGATCCGCGTATGAGTGGCCGGATGCCCGATCGCCGCGTGGCCGTCTTCCTCTCGCACGCCGACCCTGGCGCCCTCCGCCTCGCCGGCTCCTGCGCCCTCGCCGCCGCGTCCATGGGGGATCGGGTGGACGTCTACCTGTTCGGGCAGGCGGTCCCGGCGGTCGTGGCCGCGCACGACGCCGAGCCCGACGAGCCGGGGGCGCTCCTCCACCAGGCGCGTGCTGCGGGCGCGTGCCGCCTCGTCGCCTGCAGCGCGAGCGTGGTCGAGGAGAAGGTGCCGCTCGACGCCGCCGAGCAGGCGCTCGACGCGGTGGTGGGCTGGCCGACCGTCATCGAGTGGAGTCGCGGGGTCGTCGATCGCTTCTTCTTCTAGCCCGTGGGAGGGGGGCGAGCGGGGAACCCCTCAGGTGCCGCGCAGGACCCCGGAAGAGAGCGCCACTCCTGCGCGTTCGTCTCTTTTGCTTCCCCCTCCGGAGTCCCCATGGTCAGCCTGTCGATCGATCCGCCGCCGTCGCGCACGCCCCGTTCCTCGCGGGGAGGCCTCCTGGCCGTCCTCCTCGGTATCTCCCTTCTCCTCGCGCTCGCGGGCGGGTTCTGGCTCGGCCGGGCGACCGCGCCGGGGGGGAGCCTCTCCTCGGTCCCGGCGGTGGCCACCGCC
>NZ_JALCYX010000154.1:0-1033 GCF_022690695.1 Anaeromyxobacter sp. SG17 | reverse complement strand
ACCGAACCCGTGACGTCCGTCGTGCGGAAGTAGAACTGCGGGCGGTAGCCGTTGAAGAACGGCGTGTGGCGCCCACCCTCCTCCTTCGTCAGGACGTACACCTCGGCCTTGAACTTGGTGTGCGGCGTGATCGAGCCCGGCTTCGCCAGCACCTGACCGCGCTCCACCTCCTCGCGCTTCAGGCCGCGGAGCAGCGCGCCGATGTTGTCGCCCGCCTGCCCCTCGTCGAGCAGCTTGCGGAACATCTCCACGCCCGTCACCACCGTCTTGACCGTCGGCTTCAGGCCGACGACCTCGATCTCCTCGCCCACCTTGACGATCCCGCGCTCCACGCGGCCCGTCGCCACCGTCCCGCGGCCCGAGATCGAGAACACGTCCTCGACCGGCATCAGGAACGGCTTGTCCGTCGCGCGCTGCGGCGTCGGGATGTAGCTGTCCACCGCGTCCAGCAGCTGCTGGATCGCCGGCTCGCCCAGCTCTCCCTTGTCGCCCTCGAGCGCCTTGAGCGCCGACCCCTTCACGATCGGGATCTCGTTGCCCGGGAAGTCGTACTCCGTGAGCAGCTCACGGACCTCGAGCTCCACGAGGTCGAGCAGCTCCTTGTCGTCCACCATGTCGACCTTGTTCAGGAAGACGACCATGTACGGCACGCCCACCTGACGGGCGAGCAGGATGTGCTCGCGGGTCTGCGGCATCGGACCGTCCGCCGCCGACACCACCAGGATCGCGCCGTCCATCTGCGCCGCCCCGGTGATCATGTTCTTCACGTAGTCCGCGTGACCCGGGCAGTCCACGTGCGCGTAGTGCCGCTTCTCCGTCGAGTACTCGACGTGCGCCGTCGCGATCGTGATGCCGCGCTCGCGCTCCTCCGGCGCCTTGTCGATCTGATCGTACGCCATGAACTGCGCGCGGCCCTTCGTCGCGCAGTACTTCGTGATGGCGGCCGTCAGCGTCGTCTTGCCGTGGTCGACGTGACCGATCGTCCCCACGTTCACGTGCGGCTTGCTGCGCTCGAACTTCTCCTTGCCCATGA
>NZ_JALCYX010000153.1:0-1455 GCF_022690695.1 Anaeromyxobacter sp. SG17 | reverse complement strand
CAATGCCACTCACTTAGCGACCGGGCGGCTGCGGGCGTAGTTGCTCATCTTCAGCTTCACCGCGCGCGGGTAGCTTCGTTCGCGCCGTGGTGGCAGAACGAATCGAGCGACTGCGGCCCGCAGCTCGCGGAGGTGCCGAGGGATCGCGCCCGGGCTGGTGACCGCGGCCCACGCCCATTCGTCCCGGATTAGGCGCAGCGCCATGATGAAGCTGATCCGGGTCGGTGGAACGTGGGCCTCTTCCGCGATTCGGAGTATCTCCAACCGGACGAGGTTGTAGGCGATCCCGAGTCCCCAGAGTTCCTGGGCGACGCCGCGCGGCTTTCGGCTGCGCAGCGCTTCCTGTCGCTCAAGCATCTCCGTCTTCACCTCGTCGTACCCGAGCTCGATCTCCCATCGCTCGTGGTACAGCGCCACGATCTCCTTCGCCGGGAAGCGCTTCGGGTCGCGCAGCGACGTGAGGAGCGTCTGTGGCCGGAAACCGGGCCGTTCGTACCGGATGGCCCGCATCTCCCAGCGGCGCGGCAGCCCCGGGGTCTTCTCGCGCGTCGAGCGAGCCGGCTCCATGACGACGAGCTCGTCGCCGGGGCCGAGCTTCTCGACCGTGCGCCACCGCAGGTTCGCCCGGGCGCGGATTAGCCAGTGGCGGTCCACGCCGTGCTCGTCGATGGGGTACAACGCGGAGTAGTCGAAGAAATTTCGGTCGACGATGACGAGCGCCTTGTCGGGCACCTGCGACCACAGCCCTTTCGCGTACGTCACTTCGCCGATCGTGTAGGGTCCGAATCGCACCGCGGCGAGCTGGTGTGTCCGCAGCGCCATCAGCGTGACGACGCGCACGAGCGGATACCCGCTCGTCCCACGCCCCATCCCCGCGTCCTGTGAGCCGAAGTGCTCACGGTTCTCGGGCGAGTCGGGGACGCGCGTCGTGGTGCCGTCCACGCCGTACACGGCGAGCCCGCGCCACGCATGTGCTCGCGCCCCCTCGTGCGCCCACTTCTCCGCGGTGCGCTCGAAAAGCCACCGCATCGGCTCGTCGCCGAGACGGTCCCGCGCCTGCGCCACCGCGCTCGGTGCTGGCGTCGGCCCGCGGCGGCCCGGCAATGCGAGGTCGAGCGAGGCGACGATCTCGTCGATGCGCCGGTTCCGGTACAGCGCCATTCCCAGCACGAGCCAGATCACCTGCTCCGCTGGGAGTCGGCGCTTGCGCAGCGTCCCAGTCCCGGTCGCTTCCAGCGCTTCATCGACCCAATCCGGATCGATGCTGCCCTGTAGTCGGTCGAACGCGCCCTCATCGAGGCTCGGCGCTGCGACGACTCGCTCCGCAAGCTTGGGTCGGGACACGCGGGATCGCCTCCTGGCGATCCCGCATGATGATCCCCTGGCCGGCCGCTACAAGCCCGGCCGGAAATCCCCATTCAGTCCCATCGCTTGGCCGCTAACCGATCGGCATTG
>NZ_JALCYX010000152.1:0-1489 GCF_022690695.1 Anaeromyxobacter sp. SG17 | reverse complement strand
CGCGGCGGCCGGCGCCGCACGCGGGGGCGGTCGGCGGGCCGCTCGCGGGCGCCCTGCGCGCCGCGCTCCCCGCCGAGTGGTCGCCCACGCAGCTCGAGACGTACGCGCGGTGCCCGTTCCGCCTGTTCCTCCAGCTCGGGGCCCGCCTGCCGGACCCGGCGACCGGCGACCTCGACCAGGAACCGCGCGACGAGGGGAGCCTGCTGCACGCGGCGCTCGAGCGGTTCGTCGAGGCGAGGCTCGCGCGCCGGGCGTGGCCGCCCGCCGGGGACGCGGCCGACGTGGCCGAGGCGCACGCCGTGGCGGAGTCGGTGTTCGCGCGCTTCGAGGCGGAGGGCAGGACCGGCGATCCGGCGGTCTGGTCGGCGCGCCGCGAGGCGGTGCTCGCGCGCCTCGCGCGCGTGGTGCTGGCGGAGGCGCGCGATCACGACGGGCTCGTCCCGGCGCTCCTCGAGCACCGCTTCGGCGGGAGGTCGGAGCGGCCGCCGCTCGAGGTGCGCGCCGGCGCAGAGACCGTGCTGCTGCAGGGGCGGATCGACCGCGTCGACGCGTCCGGCGACCGGCTCCTCGTCGTCGACTACAAGAACGCGCGCCACGCGACGGCCTACGCCGAGCTGCTCGACCCGGAGGCGATGGGCGTCACGAGCTTCCAGGTGCCGGCGTACCTCGCCGCCGCGGCGCGCGACCTGCCCGGCCGCGAGCACCTCGAGGCCGCCTACGCGCTCCTCCGGAAGGCGGCGCGCACGGAGCCGTTCGCCACGGACGCTGCGGATCCGCTCCTCTCGCTCTCCGCCCCGGAGGGCGCGGAGCGAGCCGGTACGGAGGGAGCCGGCGGGGCGGGCCCGCGCGGCTTCGCGGCGGGCGTGGTCGAGGTCGTGCGGCGGATCCGGGCGGGCGAGTTCCCCATCGCGCCGCGGACCTGCGAGGGCTGCCCGTACGGCGCGGTGTGCCGCGCCGAAGGCAGCGCGGGCGAGCCGGACGACGCCGGGGGTGGCTCGTGAGCGGCTCCATCGTGTTCGGCCCGGCGGCGACGGCGCTCTTCCGGCTCGAGGCGCCGACCGCCGTGTCGGCGGGCGCGGGCTCCGGGAAGACCACCGCGCTCGTCGAGCTGTGCGTGCGCCTCCTCTCCGGCGAGGCGCTCGGGACGCCCTGCGCGCCCGCCGAGATCGCCGCGATCACCTTCACGGAGAAAGCGGCCGAGGAGCTCTCGCAGCGGCTGCGCGGCGCGGTGGCGGAGCGCGCGCGCGCGGCGTCCGCGAGCGGCGCGGGCTCCGCGGACGCGCAGGCGTGGCAGGAGCGGCTCCACGGGCTCGACCGGCTCCCGGCCGGAACGATCCACGGGTTCTGCGGGAGGCTCCTGCGGGAGCACGCGCCCGAAGCCGGCCTCGACCCGGAGTTCTCGATCGCCGACGAGGACCGCGCGTCCTCCTGGCTCGCGGGCGCCGCCCGCGCGGCCACCATCGCCGCGCTGGACGCGGGGCGGCCGGCC
>NZ_JALCYX010000151.1:0-1696 GCF_022690695.1 Anaeromyxobacter sp. SG17 | reverse complement strand
CGCGCCGGCGGGGGGCGGACGCGCCACGCCGGGAGCGCCCGCGGGGGCGGGGCGAGCGGCAGCGGCCGGCGCCGGCGCGCCTCCGTCGGCCTTCTCGAACGAGTCCCACTTCGAGTCGCTCGTGCCCGACACGCCCGAGACGCGGAGCGCGAAGTCGTCCGGGTTCGTCGCCTGGCGGAGCGCCTCCTCGTAGCTGATGAGGCCGGCCTTCAGCAGGGACATGAGCGACTGGTCGAACGTCTGCATCCCGTACGACACGTGGCCCTGGGCGATCGCCTCCGGGATCTCCTTGGTCCGGTCCTTGTCCTCGATGAGCTCGCGGACCCGGGCGGTCGCGAGGAGCACCTCGATGGCGGGCACGCGCCCCTTGCCGTCGGCGCGCGGCACGAGCCGCTGGCTGATGACGCCGCGCAGGACCGAGCCGAGCTGCAGGCGAACCTGCTTCTGCTGGTAGGGCGGGAAGGCCGAGATGATGCGGTTGATGGTCTCGGTCGCGTCGAGGGTGTGGAGCGTCGACATCACGAGGTGGCCGGTCTCCGCCGCCGTGAGCGCCGTCTCGATGGTCTCGAGGTCGCGCATCTCCCCGACGAGGATGACGTCGGGGTCCTGGCGCAGCGCGCTCTTCAGCGCCTGGCCGAAGCTCATGGTGTCGACGCCCACCTCGCGCTGATTCACGATCGACCGCTTGTCGCGGATGAGGAACTCGATCGGATCCTCGATCGTCATGATGTGGCAGGTCTCGGTGGCGTTGATGTGGTCGATCATCGCCGCGAGCGACGTCGACTTGCCGGAGCCGGTCGTGCCGGTGACGAGGACGAGGCCGCGCTGCTCGGCGGCGATCTTCTCGAGCACCTTCGGCAGCATGAGCTGCTCGATCGTCTGGATCTTGAAGGGGATGACCCGCAGCACGACGCCGATCGTCCCGCGCTGCTGGAAGACGTTCACGCGGAAGCGGCCGAGGCCGGGCACGCCGTAGGCGAGGTCCACCTCGTTCGTCTGCTTGAACTTCTCCCGCTGGTAGTCGTTCATGATCCCGACGGCCATCCGCCCGATCTCCTCGGGCGGGAGGCGGCGCGCGTCCTTCAGCGGCAGCAGCGCGCCGTCCACCCGGAACATCGGCGGCAGCCCCGCCTTGAGGTGGATGTCCGAGGCGCCGCCGCGGAGCGCGACCTGCAGGATCTCGTTGAGTTCCATCGCGCGCGGAGCGTAACACCGCGATCCGGGCTTATCCATGCCGGACCCGAGGGACGGAGGCGCCCGATTGCGAGCGATTACGCCGATGTAGGCGAGCGTGAGCGGCCGTCGGCCTCGCACGCAGAGGCGGGGTCCGCGAGCGTCGCGACCTCCCGCCGCCGGCGGAGCAGCTCGCGCAACGCGCCGCGTCGCACGATCGCGGAGACCCCGCCCACCGCGAGGCTCGCCACGATCATCGACGCGTGCGTGAGCACCGCGAGCGCCGCCGCGTCGTCCGGCGCGGCCCCGAGCCGGCGGGCTGCCCACGCGGCGAGGCTCCAGTAGACGCCCGTCCCGATCGGCAGGCCCGGAGTGAGCTGACCGAAGGTGATCACCGCGACGAGGACCGCTCCGCCGGCGATCCCGGCGTCCACGCCGAAGGCGGCGAGCGGGATCGCGTACGCGGCCGCGGCGGTGAGCGCGGGCGCGACGGCGACGAGGAGCGCGAGCCCGAGGCGGGCCG
>NZ_JALCYX010000150.1:0-2127 GCF_022690695.1 Anaeromyxobacter sp. SG17 | reverse complement strand
GGCCCCGCCGGCCCCACCGGAGGCGCCCGCGCGCGCCCCGGCGCCGGCGATCGACGAGGAGGGCCGGATCGCCGTGGCGCACGCCTCGCCGTCGGTTCGCAAGCTCGCGCGCGAGCTCGGCGTGGAGCTCGGGCGCGTCCAGCCGTCGGGGCCGCGCGGCCGGATCCTGCACGAGGACGTGCAGCGCTACGTGAAGGAGGTCGTGAGCGCGGCCGCGACCGGCGCCCCGGGCGTCGGCCTCGACGTCGCGCCGTGGCCGAAGGTCGACTTCGCGAAGTACGGTCCGGTCGAGACCCGGCCGCTCTCGCGCATCAAGAAGATCTCGCGGAAGAACCTCGCCCGGAACTGGGTGATGATCCCGCACGTCACGCAGCACGACGAGGCGGACGTCACCGAGCTCGAGAAGCTCCGCGTCGCCCTCAACGCGGAGCACGCCAAGGAGGGGGTCAAGGTGACGCTGCTCGCCTTCCTCGTGAAGGCGTGCGTCGCGGCGCTCCGCAGGTTCCCCGACTTCAACGCGTCGCTCGAGGGCGACGAGCTCGTGCTGAAGCAGTACTTCCACATCGGCTTCGCGGCGGACACGCCGGGCGGGCTCGTCGTCCCGGTGGTGCGGGACGCCGACCGCAAGGGCGTGCTCGAGATCGCGGGCGAGCTCGCGGAGCTCGCGCAGAAGGCGCGGGACGGGAAGCTCCAGCTCGGCGAGATGCAGGGCGGGACGTTCTCGATCTCGAGCCTCGGCGGCATCGGCGGGACGGCGTTCACGCCGATCATCAACGCGCCGGAGGTCGCCATCCTCGGCGTCTCGCGCAGCGTGATGCGGCCGGTGTGGGACGGTGCTCAGTTCGCCCCCCGGCTGATGCTGCCGCTCTCGCTGTCCTACGACCACCGGGTGGTCGACGGCGCCGCCGCCGCGCGCTTCACGAGCTACCTCGCAGCGCTCCTCGCCGACCTGCGGCGCGCGATGCTCTGATCCACCGACCGAACCGGACCCCGCGGTTCACCGGACGGCTGGGCGTCGGCCGCTGCCCCGCGCCGGCCCGCGGGCGAGCGGGGCGGCCGGGCTCACCGGACGCCCCGCTCGACGCGACGGACGGCTCCGCCTACTTGCCGCCGCCGCCGGAGCCCCCTGCGCTCGAGCCGGCGCCGCCAGAGGAGCCGGCCGCGCCGGTGCCGGTGGCCGCGCCGGTGCCGGCAGACGAGCCTGCGCCGGCGGCGGAGCCGCTCTCGGCGCCCGTGGCGCTGCCTGCCGCGCCCGCCTGGCCGGTGCCGGCGGTGTCGGCGCCCTGAGTCGCGCTCGTGTCGCTCGGCGAGGCGGAGCCGGAGCGCGACGCGCCGGAGCCGGTCCCCTCGGTCGTCGAGCTCGAGCGGCCGGCCGCCGAGGTGTGGTGCTTCTTCTTCTTCCGGTGCGTCGTCGTCGCGCGCTTGCTCGACGTGTCGGTCGACGCGCTGCCGACCGAGGCGCCGGACTCCCGGCTGCTCGAGCCCGCGCTGCCCGTCCCCCAGCCGCTCGTGTCGCTCGAGCCGGTTCCGTGCGCGCTGCCGGAGCTGCCGCCGCTCCTGCCGGCGTCGTCCGTCGTGCTCGACGACCCCGCGGCGGCGCCCTGGGCGCTCGCGGTACCGAGGCCGAGCGCCGCCAGCGCGCCGGCCAGGAAAATCCCATTCCTGAGCTTCATCCACTCTCCCGATGTGAGGTTGTTCGCCTCCGCTCACTGCGGAGGCACCGCGCGGCGACGGTGAGGGCCGCAGACGCCCGGCGCCGGTCGCCGCGCTCGCGGGACCGGCGCCGCGCGTGCGATCTCGCCGGTGAGCCTCCACCGCCGTACGCCGCGCGAGGCTGAAAGCTGCGGCGGCTCGCGCCAGCGGCAACAGACGGGCCGCAGGCTCCTCGGTCGCCCCGGGGCGGCCGCGCCCCCGCGCTCATTCCGCACATCGCTCGACATGCGCGCAGCTCGACGCACAGCCGCACCCACGCCCCGCGTACGAGCGGGCATGCCCGCCGCCGGAGGGGTGTTGGTGGAGTCGCCCGCGCGCCGCCGAGGTGCGTGGGGCTCGCTCGGACATCCGACCCCCGATGACGCTCGCCACCCTGCTCACGCTCCTCCTCGCGGCCGCCCCGGCACAGGCGAG
>NZ_JALCYX010000015.1:0-80700 GCF_022690695.1 Anaeromyxobacter sp. SG17 | reverse complement strand
ACCGCCCGGCGCGTGCAGGTGCAGGTCGAGATCGCCGGGTCCTGCCCGGTGCCGGCGGTGCGCGGCTTCCTCGTGGTGAAGAAGCTCGGCGCGCTCGGGCAGGTCGCCGAGGCCCGGCCGTCCGTGGAGGAGCTCCGCGCCGGCCGCATCCCGGGCAAGCGCCTCGAGGTCCTGCTCGACACCGCCGAGTCGCTCCAGGCGGTGGAGCGCGCCCTCGCGCAGATCTCCGACATCGCCGCCGTCACGCTCCGCGAGGCGGAGGCGGAGCGCGCCCCCGCGCCGGCCCCGGCGCCCGCGCGCGAGGGGACGCCCGGGGAGGCGAGCCGCACGGTGCGCGTCCGCACCGAGATCCTCGACGGCTTCCTCGACGCGGTGGGCGAGCTCATCCTCGCCACCGCGCGCATCCGCGAGATCGGCCGGGCGCTGCCGGAGGGCGCCCGCCCGGCGCTCGACGAGGGCGTGGACCGGCTCCACGCGATCGTGAAGGACCTGCACGACAAGGTGATGACGGTGCGGATGACGCCGCTCGCCCTCGTCACCGAGCGGCTCCCGCGCACGGCGCGCGACGTCGCGCGCAAGCTCGGCAAGAGCGTGGAGGTGGAGATCCGCGGCGCGGAGATCGAGCTCGACCGCGCCATCCTGGAGGAGCTGTCGGACCCGGTGCTGCACGTCCTGCGCAACGCCGTCGATCACGGCGTCGAGCTCCCCCACCTCCGACTCCTCGCCGGGAAGCCCGCCACCGGCGCCCTCGCCATCACCGCTCGCCGCGAGCGGGACCGGGTGATCCTCGAGATCTCGGACGACGGGCGCGGCATGAACCCCGAGAAGCTCCGCGCCGCCGCGGTCGCGCGCGGCGCGCTCAGCGCGGAGGACGCGGCGGAGCTCCCCGAGCGCGAGGCGCTCCTGCTCGCCTGCCTGCCGGGCGTCTCGACCGCCGAGACCGTCACCGACGTCTCCGGCCGCGGCGTCGGCCTCGACGCGGTGAAGCGCACCGTCGAGGGGGTGGGCGGCACGCTCGAGCTCGACTCCGTGCCCGGCAAGGGCACGCGCGTCACCTTCCGCCTGCCGCTCACCGTGGCGGTGCAGCCGGTGCTGCTCGTGCGCGTCGGCGAGGAGGTGCTCGGCATCCCCATCGCCAAGGTCCACGGCGCGGCGCAGGTGGCGCTCTCCCGGCTCGAGCGGAGCCAGGGGACGCCGGTGCTGGAGCACGAGGGCGCGCTCGTCCCGGTGCACGACCTCACCCGCCTGCTCGGCTTCCCGGGCGCGCCCTTCGACGAGCGCTCGGTGGTGGTGGCCGACGGCGGCGACGGCGGGCGGGTCGGCCTCGCGGTGGACGCTCTCCTCGGCCAGCACGAGGCGGTGCTGAAGCCGCTCGGCGAGCCGCTCGACCTCGTGCCCGGCCTCTCCGCGGTGACGGTGCTCGGCACCGGGCGGCCGGTGTTCATCCTGGACGTTCAGAGGCTCCTCTCGGCGTGACCTCCTTCGGCCCGCGAGACCTCGACGCCCTCCAGGAGCTCGCCACCATCGGCTGCGGGCAGGCCATCACCGCGCTCGGCAAGCTCGCCGGCCGGCGCATCGAGATGGACGTCCCCGAGGCGTGGGTGGGCGCCGAGGCGGGCGCGATCGCCGTGTTCCTCGGGGGGCTCGGCCAGGACCTCGTCGCCGTCGGCGTGAAGCTCGAGGGGCCGCTCCAGGGCGACCTGCTCCTCGCCCTGCCCGAGGCGGACGCGGAGGGGCTCGCGGCGCTGCTCGGCTTCCCGCCCGGCGCGGGCGAGGGCTGGGGCGGCATGGCCGAGAGCGCCCTCATGGAGTCGGGCAACATCGTGGGGAGCGCCTTCGTCTCCGCCATCGGGACCCTGGTCGGCGAGAAGCTGCTCCTGTCGGTGCCCACCTTCGCGCGCGGCAGCGGCCGCGCCTGCGTCGAGCGGCTCGTCGCCCACGCCGGCTCGATCGCGCTCGCCACCCGCTTCACCCTCGCCGCCGAGGTCGACCGCGGGGCCCTCGAGGGGCTCATCCTCGTCATGCCCAAGCCGGAACGGATCGCGAGGCTCCTCTCGCACCTCGATCTGCGCTAGACACCCCGGCATGGACGAACGCACGCTGCGCCGGCTCCTCGACGGCGTCCGCAATGGCGACACCACCGTCGACGACGCGGTCGCGCACATGAAGCACGCGCCGTTCGAGCGGCTCGGCGACGTCGCCACGATCGACACGCACCGCGCGCTGCGCGTGGGCATGCCGGAGGTGGTGCTCGCCGAGGCCAAGACCGGCGCCCAGGTCGCCGCGATCGCGAAGCAGCTCGCGGCCCGCGGGCCGCTCCTCGTGACGCGCCTCGCGGCGGACAAGGCCGCGCCGGTGAGGCGCGCGGTGAAGGGGGCGAAGTACGACCCGGTCTCGCGCACCCTGCGCAAGGGGCGCATGGACGTCCCGGCGCGCGGGCCGGTCGCGGTCTGCTGCGCCGGGACGAGCGACATCCCCGTCTGCGAGGAGGCGGCGGTGACGCTCGACGTGATGGGCCTCGAGGTGATCCGGGTCTACGACGTGGGCGTCGCCGGCCTGCACCGGCTCCTCGCGCGCCGGGCGGACCTCGAGCGGGCCCGCGCCGTGATCGTGGCGGCCGGCATGGAGGGCGCGCTCCCCTCGGTGGTGGGGGGCCTCGTGGGGCGGCCCGTCATCGGGGTGCCCACCTCCGTCGGCTACGGAGCCTCGCTCGGCGGCATGGCGCCCCTCCTCACCATGCTCAACTCCTGCGCGCCCAACGTCACGGTCGTGAACATCGACAACGGCTTCGGGGCGGCGTTCGTGGCGGGCCTCATCGCGCGCGAGTAGGAGCCTCTCCATGCAGCCTCTGCTCGTCCTCGAACCCATCGGCGGCATCGCCGGCGACATGTTCCTCGCAGCGGCGCTCGACCTGGGCGTCGACCGCGCCCGCCTCGAGGAGGCGCTCCGCTCGCTGGGCGTGCCCGGCTGGCGGCTCGAGGTGCAGCGCCGGAGCGCCTCGGCGATCCTCGGCACGCACGTGGACGTGGTCGTGGAGGGGCAGGAGCCGCCCGCGCGGTCGCTCTCCGAGATCCTCGGCATCCTCGACGCGAGCGCGCTCGCGCCGCGGGTGAAGGCCGCCGCGCGCGGGCTGTTCGAGCGGATCGGCCGGGCCGAGGCGAAGGTCCACGGCGTGCCGGTCGAGGAGGTGCACTTCCACGAGGTCGGCGCGGTGGACTCGATCGTGGACCTGTGCGGCGCGGCGGTGGCGCTCGACCTGCTCGGCTGGCCGCGCGTGGTGTCCGCGCCGCCCGAGCTCGGGCGCGGGATCGCCCGGACGGCGCACGGGCCGGTGCCCATCCCCCCGCCGGCGGTGCTGGAGCTGCTCGCCGGCACGCCCGTGCGGCCCGGCGGGCCTCCCGGCGAGGCGGTCACGCCCACCGGCGCCGCCCTCCTCGCCGAGTTCGCCCAGGTGGGGCCCCTGCCGCCGTTCGTGCCGCGCCGGATCGGCTACGGCGTCGGGACGGTCACCTGGCCGGACCGGCCGAACGTGCTGCGCATGACGCTCGCCGAGGAGGTCCCGCTCGCCCCGGGCGCGAGCCCCGCGGGCGGCGCGCCCGCGGAGGCCGGCGCCGGGGCGCTGTGGGTGCTCGAGGCGAACCTCGACGACTGCCCCGGGCAGCTCGTCGCGCGCGCCATCGAGGCCGCGCTCGAGGCGGGCGCGCTCGACGCGTGGGCCGCGCCGCTCACCATGAAGAAGGGACGCCCGGGGATGCTCCTGGGTGCGCTGTGCGAGGAGCCGCGCCGCGCGGCGGTGACCCAGGCGCTCTTCGCGGAGACCACCACGCTCGGCGTCCGCCGCCACGCGGTCGAGCGGGACGCCCTCGAGCGCACCTTCGAGCAGGTGGAGACGCCCTACGGGGTCGTGCGGGTCAAGGTGGCGTGGCAGGCCGGGCGCGAGCTGGGCGCTCACCCCGAGTACGACGACTGCCTCGCCCGCGCGCGCGAGCGCGGCGTCCCGGTGCGCGAGGTGATGTCCGCCGCCATCGCCGCACATCGCGCCGGGCGCTGAAGGCCGCGGCCGCCGCCTTCGTCGGCGCGTCCGCTCCGCGTGCTAGAGTCACTGCGGGGGAAGCGCGTGGCACGCAAGGAGAAGGCACGGCCGCGGAAGCGATCGGCCCGCGCGACGCCGCGGCGGAGGCCCCCGCGGCCCGCCCCGCGCGTGGACGACGCCGTGCTGCGCGAGGTGTTCCGCACCGCGGCGGTGCCGGCGGTGGTCCTCGAGGACGGCGTGGTGAAGCTCGCGAACGAGGCGTTCGCGAGGGCGCTCGGGCAGGACGCCGACGCGCTCCGCGGCGCGGCGCTCGGCGCGCTCCTCCCGCCGGTGGACGGCGAGGTCCCCACCCCGCTCCCCGGGACGATCCGCAGCTACCGCACGAGCGTCGCCGGCGTGCCTGCCCGCGTCGACGTCTCCGCCGCGCTCACGCCCGCGCAGAGCGGCGCGGTCCTGGGCTCGGCCGCCCTCGCCCTGGCGCTGCCCGACGAGGACACCGCGGTCCCGCGCGTGCTCCTCGCCCTCTCCCGCGAGCTCGCCGAGGCGCGCAGCGAGGACCAGATCACCGCCGCGGTGGCGCGCGCGCTCGAGCTGCTCTTCCCCGCGCGCTCCTTCTGCGTGCGGCTCGTCGATCCGAGGACCTTCGCGCTCACCACCCTGTACGCCCGCGGCCGGCTCCGGCCGCTCGCGCGCGGCCGGCTCGCCCTCAAGGCGATCGCGGTCGAGCGCACCGGCCTCTCGCGCGCGGCGCTCGAGCAGGGCGGCGTCCAGATCGTCGAGCGCGACGTGCCGCTCTTCGCGGGCTGCGACGAGGCGAGCGCGGTCCCGCTCGCCGTGGCGGGGCAGCTCTTCGGCATCGTGAACCTCGAGTACGCGCGCGGCGGCCCGGGCGATCCGCTCTCCGACGCGTCGCTGCTGTACCAGGTGGCGAACCACGCCGCCCTCGGCGTCCGGAACCTGCGCTCGGTCGAGGAGCTCACCTACCTCAAGACCTACCTCGAGGACCTCATCGAGCACGCGAACGCGCTCATCTTCGTGGCGAGCCGGGCGCGCGAGGTGATCGTCTGGAACGCCGCGCTGGTGCGGCTCACCGGGGTCGCCCGCGAGGAGGCGCTCGGGGGCGATCTCCTCGCGCGCATCCCGCCGGAGGAGCACGCCGCGGTGGAGGCGGTGCTCGCGCGCGGGCTCTCGGGCGAGTCGGTGGACGGGTTCGAGACGCGGCTCCTCGCCGCGGGGCGCGAGGCGCGCATCGCGGTGAACACCGCCCCCATCTTCGGCGCGGCCGGCGACGTCGAGGGGGTCATCGCCATCGGCCACGACCTCACGCGCGTGCGCTCGCTCGAGGCCGCGGCGGAGCACGCCGAGCGGCTCGCCGGCATCGGCCGGCTCGTCGCGGGCGTCGTGCACGAGCTCAACAACCCGCTCACCGCGGTGAACATGTACTCGGACGTGCTCGTGGAGAAGCTGCAGAACGCCGGGCACGACCCCGCCGACGTGGAGAAGCTCCGCGCCATCCGCGAGGGGGGCCAGCGCATCCAGCGGCTCGCGCGCGACCTCGTCGCCTACGCGAAGCCCTCCGGCGCGCGCGCCGAGCTCGTGGACCTCGCCTCGGTGCTCGACGAGGCGGCGCGGCTCGCGAAGCCCGCCCTCAAGGAGATGAGCGCGGTGCTCGAGCAGCGGCTCGTCCCGGTGCCGCCGGTCGAGGGGAACCGCCCGAGCCTCGTGCACGTCTTCGTGAACCTCGTGCGGAACGCCGCGCAGGCGGTCGGCGAGGGCGGCCGCGTGTCGCTCGCGCTCGAGCAGGACGGCGAGACCGTGAAGGTCGCGGTGCAGGACGACGGCGCGGGCATGCCGCCGGAGATCGCGGCCCGGGCGTTCGAGCCGTTCTTCACGACGCGCCCGGGCGTGGGCATCGGGCTCGGGCTCCCGATCGTGCAGGGCATCCTCGAGCGCCACGGCGGTCGGATCGCCCTCGACACCGCCGAGGGCCGCGGCACCACCGTGACGGTGACGCTGCCCGTCCGCGGCGCCGGCGCAGAACGCTGAACGCTCCGTTCAAACATTCACGCTGAGGATCGCGTAGCCCTTGAAGGCGGGCAGCACCGTGGAGAGCGAGTAGCCCGACGGGTTCATGGGGATGCGCACGTCGCTGCCGTCTGCGGAGACGAAGCGCGCGCGGCGGGCGTCGCCCGCCACCTGGAGGCCGAGGAACAGGGTCGCGCCCTGGGCGCGCTCCGGGCCGAGCGTGACGAGGTGCGCGTGAACCGCGCCCTCTGTGCGGTCGAGGACCACGAGGAGCGGCTGGCGCGAGGCGACGGACGCCGCCCGGCGTCCCTTGCCGAGGAGCGCCGCGAGCGCGCGCTCGAGCAGCGCCGGGTCCGGCGGCGCGGCGCTGCCCTTCTCCGGCGCGAGCGGCGCGAGGGCGGCGAAGGTCCCCTTCCCCACGCGCACGCCGGCGGGCTTGCCGCCCGGCAAGAACGTCGCGCCTGGCCGCCCGACCTCGTCGGCGCCGGCGGGCTCGCCGAACGCGAGCACCCCCCCGCCTGCCTCGAGCCGCCGCCGGATCTCCTTGGCCTCGAGCGGCGTCACGCCCACGGCGTCGGCGAGCACCACGACCGCCTCCGGCGGCGCGTCCTCGAGGCGGAGCACCACCGGGGTCTGCACGTGCAGCTGCGCGAGCGCCTCCGCCGCGCGCTCGACGGCGGCGCGGTGCCGCCCGCCGGACCAGAGGTCCGCCTCGGCGGAGTAGAGGATCGCGCACTCGGCGACCGGCGTGGTCACGAGGGGCGAGCGGCCCGCGGTGGCGAGCTGGCGGGCGAGCCGCCGCACGGCCGCGACCTCCGTGCCCGGCGCCGCTGCCGGCTCGACGCCGGAGAGGTCGATGCCGCAGCTCGCCGCGACTGCGGCGAGGCGCGCGTGCGGATGCGCCCCGGCGGCGGAGGCAGCCGCGGGCGCCACCGCGGCGAGGCGGCGGCCCATCGCCGCGCGCAGGAGGCGGAACAGGCCGATCCCGGTCGCGCCGGGCGCGAGGCTCGCCGGGAAGATGGCCGCGTCGGCGTGGCGCGCGGCGCGGAGCTGGGCCGGCCCGACCGCCTCGAACTGGACCACCACCTCGAACGCGCGGGCGGCGGCGCGGGCCGCGTCGCGTGCGCTGCGCGCGTAGTCGGCGACCGCCCGCTCGAGCGCCTCGTTGCGGGTGCGCCAGAAGTCGCGCCCGAACGGGAGGACCTCGAACGACAGCGCGCCGGAGGCCTGCGCCACCGCCTCGCGCGCGAGGGAGAGGTAGTCGATCGGCTGGAAGTGATCGCCGTACTCGCGGACGAGGTGGCGGGTGAAGGCGCGCTGGCAGTCGGTGCAGAAGCCTGCGCCGAGGAGGCCGAGCGTGAGCGGCGCGTCCGGGCGGTCCAGGCAGACGCCGGCGAAGCCGGCCGAGAGCGCGGCCCGGACCGCCTCGCCGACGCGGGCGCGCTGGCGCTCGGACGACAGGCAGGCGCGCGGGGTGCCGCCCATGCCCGCGATCGTCCCGTCGGCCGCGCGGCACGCCTCGGACGGCGTCGTGGCGCGGCCTGACGGCACGTCGGCGAGCGCGCGGTTCACGAGCGACGCGGGCAAGGGCTCCGCGGGCGTGGCGACGAGCGGGTGCGCGTCGAGCGCGGCGGCCGCGCGGGCAGCCTCTTCCGGCAACGCGCCGGGCGCGAGGCGGTAGGGCGCGAAGGTGGTCTCGTTCGGCATGTCCGACGACCGCCCGGACGGAGCGCGGCGCGCTTTCGGCCGCTCACCGGCCAGGCGCTCCGGCGCGCGGAGGCGGAGAGCCTACGACGCAGGCCGCCTCGCGGGCAATTGCCGGGCGAGCGCGGCGGATGCACCGTCTCGCCCGGACGTGCGCGACACGGCCGCGCGGGGCGGCGGGCGCGTCGCGTGTAGGTCGAACGGTGTGCGCGGCGCGCGCACGCCGTCGAATTGACGCCTCTGAAAACCCCGTGATAGGGGATCGAGCACTCGGGCAAGCGCGCGGCAATTCCCTGCGGATTTCCGCGCGTGCCCACGGTCCGGAGGACCCTTCCAGATGGGCGACATGTTCGGAACGCTGGCGAAGCACTACCACGACGGTGGCTGGATGATGCACCCCATCCTCGTGTCGCTGTTCTTCGTGGTGGGGCTCGTCATCGACCGCATCATCGCCCTGTATTTCAGGGCGAACGTCGATAAGGACGCCTTCCTGCGCGGCCTCAAGAAGCACATCTACGCGGGCGACCTCGACAAGGCGATCAGCTTCACCGCCTCGCAGAAGAAGACGCCGCTCACGAGCGTCATCAAGGCGGGGCTCATCAACGTGCCGAAGGGCGATCAGGACGTGCAGGCCGCCATGGACGAGGCGACCCTGCGCGAGTCGCCCAAGATCGAGGCGCGCACGGGCTACCTCGCCATGATCGGCAACGTGGCCACGCTGCTCGGCCTCCTCGGCACCATCGTCGGCCTCATCGGCGCGTTCGGCGCCGTGGCGAACGCCAACCCGGCCGACAAGGCGGCGATCCTCGCCGACTCCATCTCCGAGGCCATGAACTGCACCGCGTTCGGCCTCCTCACCGCGATCCCGGCGCTCGTCGCCTTCTCGGTGCTGCAGGGCCGCACCCAGCACATGATCGACGAGATCAACGAGACCTCGGTCGCCGTGCTGAACCTCATCGTCGCGAACAAGGACAAGATGAAGATGCCCGCGACGGTGTCGACGGGCGACGACGACTAGGACGGATCCCGGCGCTCCCCGCTCGCCCCTCGGGGCGAGCGGCCCGGGGCGCCCGAGCGACCGCCCGCGGCGCGAGCCACGGGCGGCAGCGGATCCGAGCTCACGCGAGAGGAGGTAGCCAATGGGCGGCGGCGCGATGCCCGAGCAGGGCGGCGGCGGTGGCAAGCGGCGAAAGAAGGCGCTCGACGCGACGATCAACGTCGTCCCGGCGATCGACCTGCTCTCCTGCTGCATCACCTTCCTCCTCTACACCGCGGTCTGGACGCAGGTCTCGCGGCTCCAGGTGCAGCAGCTCGGCACCGGCGCGCCCGAGGTCGAGCAGACCGAGGCGCAGAAGCAGCTCCTCGTGACCCTCGCCATGGGCGAGCGGGGCTTCAACCTCTCCACCTCGGCCGGCACCTCCATCGAGATCCCGAACCTCGGGCGCGGCCAGGACGGCCTCGTGCGCTTCGACCTCAAGGGCCTCGGCGAGCGGCTGAAGGCGCTCAAGGGCGATCACCCGGACGCCGCCGCGGTCACCCTCTCCGCCGAGGACACCGTGCCCTACGGCGACCTCGTGCAGGTCATCGACACGTGCGTCGGCGCGGGGCTCGTCTCCGTCGCCGTCACCGGGGTCTAAAGAGCCGCCATGCCCATCGTCACTCCAGGCAAGCGCCCGGCGAAGCGGTTCGAGAAGTCGAAGATTCTCGGCGGCAAGATGGGCCGCGCTCACAAGGCGACCAACGCGGAGCTGAACGTCGTCCCGATGGTCGACATGATGACGATGCTCGTCATCTTCCTCCTGCAGCAGTTCAGCGCCACCGGCGAGGTGCTGTACATGCAGAAGGACATCAAGCTCCCCGACGCGCAGCACGGGCAGATGATCGAGATGGCGCCGGTGGTGGCGGTGAGCGCCGACCAGGTGGTCGTGACCGGGGTGAAGGTCGCGGACATCCGCGAGCTCGACTCCGACTCGGGCTACCTCAACATCCCCGCGCTCGAGGAGCGGCTGCGCGACGAGAAGAAGCGCTGGGAGTTCATCCACCAGCAGGACCCCGAGAAGAAGTGGGACGGGGTGGTGAACATCCAGGCGGACAAGGCGGTGCCGTTCCGCATCGTGAAGCGCGTGATGTACTCCTGCGGCGTGGCCGGCTACTTCAACGTGAACTTCGCGGCGCTCGACCTCGGCGGCCTCACCGCCACCTCGAGCGGCGCCCCGACGCCCGGCATCTGAGCGCTCGCCCGGCCGCGATCGCCCCCGCCTACGGCGCGGGGCGCCGGCCGCGGCGCGGCTCTTCCGCGCGCCACGCGGCGCCCGCGGGCGCTCGGGACGCCCGAACATCCCCAACGCTTGCCAAAAAGCGCAACGGGCCGGTACTATCCGGGCTCCGCCGCGGCGTTCCGTCGCGCAACCAACGGATATTCCAAGAAATATCCGAAGATTCGGATTCCCGGACCATGAACATCTCCCACCTGCTTTCACGCCTCGCCGTCGCCGCAGCGCCGCACCACGGCGGGGGCGAGGCGAACCTCGTCCTGCCGGACCTCGGGTCCGAGACCTTCCTCGGCGGTGTGACGGGGCACTCGCTCCTCCTCGTCGGCCTCCTCGTCTGCGCGCTCGGCCTCGTCTTCGGCCTCGTCGTCGCCCGGCAGCTCAAGGCGCTGCCCGTGCACCGCTCGATGCGGGAGATCTCCGAGCTCATCTACGAGACCGCGAAGACCTACCTCGGCACGCAGGGCAAGTTCATCGCGATCCTGTGGGCCTTCATCGCGGTGATCATCGTCGCGTACTTCGGCTTCCTCACCACCGGCCCCGAGGGGCAGCAGGGGATGGGGCTGGGCCGGGTGGCGATCATCCTCCTGTTCTCGCTCGTCGGCATCATCGGCTCGACCGGCGTCGCCTGGTTCGGCATCCGCGTGAACACCTACGCGAACAGCCGCGCCGCGTTCGCGTCGCTGGGCGGCAAGCCGTTCCCGACCTACGCCATCCCGCTCAAGGCCGGCATGTCGATCGGCACGATGCTCATCAGCGTCGAGCTGCTCATCATGCTGTTCATCCTCCTCTTCATCCCGCGCGACCTCGCCGGCCCCTGCTTCATCGGCTTCGCGATCGGCGAGTCGCTCGGCGCGTCCGCGCTCCGCATCGCCGGCGGCATCTTCACGAAGATCGCCGACATCGGCTCGGACCTGATGAAGATCGTCTTCAAGATCAAGGAAGACGACGCGCGCAACCCCGGCGTCATCGCCGACTGCACCGGCGACAACGCGGGTGACTCGGTCGGCCCCTCCGCGGACGGCTTCGAGACCTACGGCGTGACGGGCGTCGCGCTCATCACCTTCATCCTGCTCGCCATCTCCAACCCGGCCGTGCAGGTGAAGCTGCTCGTCTGGATCTTCGCGATGCGCATCATGATGGTCATCGCGTCGGTCGTGTCCTACTGGATCAACGAGGCCGTCGCGAAGGGCCGCTACGCCGCCGCGACCGTGATGAACTTCGAGGCGCCGCTCACCGCGCTCGTGTGGCTCACCTCGGTCGTCTCGGTGGTCCTCACGTACGTCGTCTCGTACCTGCTCATCGCCGACCTCGGCGACGGCACGATGTGGTGGAAGCTCTCGACGATCATCACCTGCGGCACGCTCGCCGGCGCGATCATCCCCGAGATCGTGAAGGTCTTCACCTCCACCTCCTCCGGCCACGTGAGGGAGGTCGTCACGGCCTCCCGCGAGGGCGGCGCGTCCCTGAACGTCCTCGCCGGCCTCACGGCGGGCAACTTCTCCGCCTTCTGGATGGGCCTCGTCATCACCGCCCTCATGGCGGCCGGCTGGGGCGTCTCCACGCTCGGCCTCTCGGACCTCATGATGGCCCCGGCGGTGTTCGCCTTCGGCCTCATCGCCTTCGGCTTCCTCGGCATGGGGCCGGTGACCATCGCGGTCGACTCCTACGGCCCGGTCACCGACAACGCGCAGTCCGTCTACGAGCTCTCGCTCATCGAGAACGTCCCGAACGTCCACGCCGAGGTGAAGAAGGAGTTCGGGTTCGAGCCGAACTTCGACAAGGCGAAGCACTTCCTCGAGGAGAACGACGGCGCCGGCAACACCTTCAAGGCGACCGCAAAGCCGGTGCTCATCGGCACGGCCGTCGTCGGCGCGACGACGATGATCTTCTCGATCATCGTGGCGCTCACGAGCGGCCTCACCGCCAACCTCGAGAAGCTCTCCATCCTGAACCCGCTCTTCCTGCTCGGGCTCATCATGGGCGGCTCGGTGATCTACTGGTTCACCGGCGCGTCCACGCAGGCCGTCTCCACCGGCGCCTACCGCGCGGTCGAGTTCATCAAGGCCAACATCAAGCTCGAGGGCGTCGAGAAGGCCTCCGTCGAGGACTCGAAGAAGGTCGTCGAGATCTGCACGGTCTACGCGCAGAAGGGCATGTTCAACATCTTCCTCGTCGTGTTCTTCGCGACGCTGTCCTTCTCGTTCGTGGACGAGTTCTTCTTCATCGGCTACCTCATCTCGATCGCGATCTTCGGCCTGTTCCAGGCGATCTTCATGGCGAACGCCGGCGGCGCCTGGGACAACGCGAAGAAGGTCGTCGAGGTCGAGCTCAAGGCGAAGGGCACCGCGCTGCACGACGCGACCGTGGTCGGCGACACCGTCGGCGACCCCTTCAAGGACACCTCGTCCGTCGCGATGAACCCCATCATCAAGTTCACGACGCTCTTCGGCCTCCTCGCCGTCGAGCTCGCGATCAAGATGGAGCTCGGGACGCGCGTCACCCTCGCGGCCGTCTTCCTCGCCGTCGCGCTGTTCTTCGTCTACCGCTCGTTCTACGGGATGCGCATCCAGGTGGGCATGAAGACGGCGGGCGAGACCTCGGCGAGCCCGGCGGCCCATTAACATGTGCGCGGAGCGCATCGCTCCGCAGGGCAAGTGGGCGGCGCTCGCGAGCGCGTGCGCCGCCCTCAAGGTGTTCCCGCTCCACGGCGTGGCCGTCCTCCCCGGGACGCCCACGCCGTTTCACGTCTTCGAGCCCCGCTACAAGGCGCTCGTGAAGGACGCGCTGGCCGGGGATCGCGTGGTCGCGATCCCCGCGCTCTACACCAAGGCCGACGCGCAGCGGCTTCGCCCGCGCCTCAAGCCCATCTGCGGGGCTGGCATCATCGAGGCCGAGCAGGAGTACCCCGACGGCCGCTACGACATCCTCGTGCGCGGCCTCGCCCGCGTGCGGCTCGTCGAGGAGCACGTCACCGAGAAGGCGTACCGGGAGTGGAAGGCGGAGATCCTGGAGGAGATCTGGCCCCAGGGAGGCGCCGCCGCGCTCGTCCCGGAGCTCGAGGCGCTCCGCCAGCTCGTCTACGAGCTCTCGACGCGGCTGCCGGCCGAGTCCGGCGCGCCGCAGCTCGCCGAGGCGGTCGCGCAGATGAGCGATCCCTCCGCGATCGTGGACCTCGTGGGCGCCGCGGTGGTCTCCGACCCGGAGTCTCGGCAGAAGGTGCTCGAGGAGCTCGCGGTCGCGCGGCGGCTCGAGTACGTGCTCGAGGAAGTCGCTGGCGTCGTGCTGGTGCTCTCGAAGGGGAAGAACCCGCGGGTGTGAGCGGGCCCGGCTGGCCGCGGCTTCTCGTGGATGCCGCACGGAGCGCGAAGTAGGATGCGCAGCGCCGTCCGGAATCCGCTCGGCGATGCACGGAGCTCCCGCTGACCGCCCGTCTGTTCCTGGAGGTTGCCATCTCCTGTCCGCAGCCCACGATGCGAGCGCCGAGCGCCGTTCCGGGGACCGCCGAGCGCTCCGCGGCAAGACGCCTCGTGCCATGGCTCACGCTCGCCGCGGCTGCGGCGATCCTGCTCTGGCCCGCTGTCCTGAACGGCTACCCCCTCGTGTACGACGACACGGGGACGTACATCTTGTCGGGCTTCCACCCCGAGGTGCCGGTCGACCGTCCCGTGACGTACGGGCTCTTCCTGCGCGTCGCGAGCGCCGGCTCTCAACCCTGGCTCGTGGTCGTGGCGCAGGCCCTCCTCCTCGCCTGGGCGCTCCAGCGCGCGTTCTCGCTCGCGACAGGCCGCTCCTCGCCGGGGGCCGCCGTCGCGCTGGCCTTAGCAGGGGCCTGCCTGGGCGGAGCGGGCATCGCCGCGAGCGAGCTCATGCCGGACGTCTTCACGGCGCTCGTGATCGTGTCGATGGCGGCGGTGCTCGGCCTCGAGCTGAGCCGGCGGGATCTCGTCGCCTTCGGAGCGCTGCTGTGGCTCGCGCTCGTCGTCCATCTGTCGCACCTGAACCTGGCAGTGGCCCTGCTGTTGCTCGCGGGGGGCTGGAATCTCGCCGCGCGCCGGGCCCGCTTCCGCTTTGCGCCGCGCCGCCTCGCCCTCATCGCCGTCATCACCGCGTCCGCCTGGCTCACCATTCCGACGACGCACGCGCTCATGGGCGGCGGGTTCACGCTGGCGCGCGGCGGGACGGTGTTCCTCGTCGGCCGCATGGCGGCCAACGGGATCCTCGCCGACGTCCTGGGAGCGCGCTGCGCCGAGGCCCGGTGGCGGCTGTGCGCGTATCAGGACCGGCTCCCCATGACGACCGACGAGTTCGCCTGGTCCCCCTCGAGCCCGCTCTACCTCACGGGCGGGTGGACCGACGAGAACTTCGCAGAGTTTCGCGACATCCTCCGGGCGAGTGTCCGCACTCGCAGTGGACTCGCAAGGCACGTCCGCGAGGCCGCCTCCGCCTCCGCGCAGCAGCTCTTGCTCGTGTCTCCGACGCGCTGGATCCGGCCCCTCGCGGACCCCTCGTTCTACGCGGTGGCCGAGACCCGCCGCTGGCTGCCGCGAGCCTTTCCCGCGTACATGCGAGCGGCGCAGCAGCGCGGAGCGCTGCACCTGCGCTGGCTCGACGAGGTGCAGTGGGTGGCGCTCGCGCTGGCCGCGTCGGCGCTGGGAGTCGCGGGCGCCTCGCGGGCCGCGCGTTCGGCCGCCGCCCGCGCCTGGCCGTTCGCTGCGCTGCTCGTCGCCGGCACGGTCTCGAACGCCGTCGTGTGCGCGTCGCTCTCGAACCCGCAGGACCGGTACCAGTACCGGGTCGTCTATCTGCTGCTGATCGCGGCGATGACGGTATGGGGCGCGATCGCCGCCCGCGCTCGGACCGTGGAGCGCGTCGCCGCGGGAGCGGTCGGCGCGGCCCGCACGGACCCGGGGGCGCGGGGCTAGCTGACGTTCCGCCCCACCCCGTAGTACGTGAACCCCGCCGCCCGCATCTTCGCGGCGTCCCACACGTTCCGGCCGTCGAGGAGCACCGGCTGGCGCAGGAGCGTCTTCAGGCGGGAGAGGTCGGGCTGGCGGAACTCGTTCCATTCGGTGACGAGCATGAGCGCGTCGGCGCCCTCCGCCGCCGCGTAGGGCTCGTCGGCGAGCACGACACCGCGGCCGTCGAAGAGCCGCTCCGCCACCTCGGCGGCCACCGGATCGTGGGCCCGCACCCGGGCGCCCGCGCCGAGGAGCCCCTCCACCACCGAGATCGCCGGCGCCTCGCGCATGTCGTCGGTCTTGGGCTTGAAGGCGAGCCCCCACACCGCGATGGTTTTCCCGGCGAGCGAGCCGAAGTGCTTCGTGGCCTTCTCCACGAGCCAGCGCTTCTGGCGCTCGTTCACGCGCTCCACCGAGCGGAGCAGGTCGAAGTCGAGGCCCACGTGGCGGGCCATGGTCATGACGGCGCGCACGTCCTTCGGGAAGCAGGAGCCGCCGAAGCCCACGCCGGGAAAGAGGAACGGGTGGCCGATGCGGCGATCGGAGCCGATGCCGCGCCGCACCTGATCCACGTCGGCGCCCAGCCGCTCGCACAGCGCGGCCATCTCGTTCATGAAGGAGATGCGCGTCGCCAGCATGGCGTTCGCCGCGTACTTGGTGAGCTCGGCGGAGCGCAGGTCCATGAACAGCACCGGCTGCTCGGCGCGGACGAACGGCGCGTACAGCTCGGCCATCACGGCGCGCCCGCGCTCGGAGGCGACGCCCACGACCACGCGGTCGGGCCGCATGAAGTCCTCGATGGCGGCCCCCTCCTTGAGGAACTCGGGGTTCGAGACCACGTCGAACGGGTGCTGCGCGACGCGCCGCAGGGCCTCGGCGACCTTCTCCGCGCTCCCCACCGGCACGGTGCTCTTGTCCACCACCACGCACGGGCGGGTGAGGTGGCGGCCGATGTCCTCGGCCGCGGCGAGCACGTACTGGAGGTCCGCCTCTCCGTTCTCGCCGGGCGGAGTGCCCACCGCGATGAACGCGACCTCCGCGCCCCCGATGGCCTCGGCGTAGGAGGTCGTGAAGGTGAGCCGCCGCTCCTTCACGTTGCGGCGGACGAGCTCCTCGAGGCCGGGCTCGTAGATCGGGATGCCGCCGGCGCGCAGCGTCTCGATCTTGCGCGCGTCCACGTCGAGGCAGACGACGGTGTGGCCGGTCTCGGCGAAGCAGGTGCCGGTGACGAGGCCGACGTAGCCCGTGCCGACGACAGCGATCCGCATGTGTGCTCCCCCAGGAAAAAGCGCCCGGAGGGTAGCACGGAGCGGCCGGCTCAACGAGCGGCGGTGCGAGCGTGCGCCGGCGCGGCGCCGCCCGCCTCCGGGCGCGCCCGGCGCAGCGCGTGCGCCCCGGCGGCGGCGAGCCAGGCCGCGGCGAGCGAGAGCGCGAGCACGTTGGCGTAGTTCCCCACGAGCACGTGCTTCTGCGTCTCGACGAGCCCGTCGGCGAGCGAGACCGGGTACTGCAGGGCGCCGAAGAGCGCGAGGAGCCCCGCCGCGCGCGCCGCGCCGGAGCGCCGCGCTGACGCGAGGAGCGGCGAGGCGGCCGCGAGGAGCGCGAGCGCGAGCACGGCCCGGCCGAGCCGGTGGAAGACGCCGGTCCAGAAGCGGAACGGGAACAGCTCGGCGTAGGACGCGAGGCTCGGCGCGCGCTTCGAGAGGTAGGCGAGGTCCACGTCGGCGCCCTTCGCCACCGCGCGGGCGACGAGCGCGGCGGCGGCGCGCGGGTGCGTCGCGAGGAGGCCTGCGGCGGCGGCGAGCGAGCCGGGCGCGCGCTCGAGGCAGGCCGGCCCCTCGGGCCGCACGTAGGCTCGCACGCCGATGCAGTCGCGAACGACCGGCGCCCCGCGCACACGCACCTCGGCGAGCTCCGCGTCGGAGAGCGGGAGGAGCGCGCCGTAGTAGAGCGCCTGGTAGGCGTTGAGCCGCGTCGTGGCGCGGTTCACGAGGGGCGGGACGACGGCGACGGCCTGGGCGAGGAGGAGGGCCGCGACCGCCAGCGCGCGAGTGGCCGCCGTCCGCGCACTGAGCGCGTCCCACAGGAAGGGCGCCGCGAGGAGCGGCAGGTAGAAGAAGGCGGACTTCGCCGCCCCCACGAGCGCGGCCACGGCGAGCGCGGCGAGCGCGTCCCAGCGCGATCGCTCCCGCGCCGCGCGCCACGTGAGAAGCGCGAGGAGCGGCAGGAACACGATCGCGACCTGGTCCTCGAAGGCGCTGTTCAGGAACGCGACGAAGCTCGTCTCGAGCGCGGCGAGGCCGAGCAGGAGGGCGAGCACCACCCCCGCGACGGGCGCCTCGGCGGCGGCGGCAGCGACGAGCGCGACGGCGCCCGCGACGAGCAGCGCGCGGAGCGGCAGGGAGCCGACGACGAACGAGTACTCGCGGTCGCGCGTGACGAGCCCGTCGAGGGCCACCTGCGCCGCGAGGATGGGCTTGTAGGACGAGGCCGTCATGCCCGGGTGGACCCGCGGCGCGTCCGGGGCGAGCTCCCAGCGGTCGTGCCACTCGCCGAGAATGCGGCGCTCGCGCTCGGGGGTGTCGTAGGGCGGCCAGTTCGTCGCGAACCCGACCGGCTTCTCGAGGAGGAAGTAGGTCGAGCGATCGAAGTCGCCGTTGTCCGCGAGCCCGGTGCCGAGGTGGAGGAGCGAGAGCGCTGCGAGGGCGGCCGCGTAGGCCCCCACGCCGACGCGTCTCGCGCGCTCCGGGGTCACGGCGCGACCACGAGCCTCGCCGCGGCGTCCACGCCGCGCAGGTGGCGGAGCTGGGCCGGGTCCTTCGCCGCCTCGACCACCCGCTCGACCGCGAGCCGCTCGGCGATGCCGAGCGCCGGGCGCACGCGCGCCGCCGCGTCCGCGATCTCGGGGTAGAAGTGCGCGGCGAGCAGGCTCGAGCCGAAGAGCGCCCGCGATAGCCGCAGGTCCGCGGCGCGGGCGTGCAGGTACCGGAGGTCGAGCTCGAGGCGGAGCAGCTCGCGCACGTCCACGTAGGTGATGAGCGGCGCGAAGAGCCCCAGGCCCGCCTGCTCCGCGACGGTCCCGAGGAGCGCGTCCTCGGCCGATGGCCTGGCGGCCCCCGGGCCGAACGCCCGGTGCGGCCGGCCGCGCTCGAAGAGCGGCCCCTCCGCCGGGCCGCCGGGCCACAGGGCGTCCTGCACGGCGATGGTGATGCGCTCGTCGGCGAGCACGGCCGTGCGGCCCTCGTGCTCGGTGCGCTCCACGTGGAGCGCAGGCACCCGGGAGACGAGCTGCTCGCGGTCGGCGGATCGCATCGCGATGCGTACCTCGCCGACCGGGCGGAACGCCATGTGCGGGTAGAGCCAGTCCACGTAGGCGGCCGCGTCGAGCAGCACCACCGGCAGCTCCGGCGCCTCGCGCAGCGCGTTGCGCAGGGAGACGAGCTTCAGGACGTTGTCGTTCACGACCCCCTGGTAGTTGCCGAGCAGGCGCTCGCGGAACGCCTCCGGCAGGCCTGCGCCGAGCCGCGTCGTCTCGAGCTGGTACGAGGCGAGCGGCCCGAGGCCGTGCGCCTCGAGGACGTCGCCGAGGAGCGAGAAATCCGCGTCGGGCAGCGCCCGCGGGGGGGTGAAGTCGGTGAGCGCGCGCAGGGCGTCGAGCAGGGCCACGGCCGCCATCTAACCCGTCCGGCGCGGCGCGGCAATCGGCCAATCGAGAGGCGCAGAGCCCCGCCGACGACTCGACGCGCGCGGGGCCCGTGGGCATGTCCACGTTGTGGTGACAAGGGAGGAAGGAATGATCGAGCTCGACGGAACGCTCTCCGAGCTCGCCCGCTACAAGAGCGGCAGCGAGCCCATCGTCAGCCTGTACCTCGACATCCGTTGGAAGGACGAGCAGCAGCGCGAACGCGTCCGGCTGTTCGTGCAGGAGCGAATCCGGCAGACCCTCGCGCACTACCTACCGGAGAGCCCGGGCCGCGCGGGGCTCGAGAAGAACCTGAGGCGGATCCAGGAGCAGGTGAACGGCCTGCTCGGCCAGGAGTACGAGGAGAACAAGAACGGGCTCGCGCTGTTCGCGTGCGACGCGCTCGGCCTGTGGCAGCCGCACTTCTTCCGGCGGTCGTTCGAGAACGCGCTCACCACCGACGCCATCCCGCACCTCACCCAGCTCGCGCGGCTCCAGGACGACGTCGCGCCGGCCATCGTGGTCGCGCCGAGCCAGGAGGGCGCGGACATCTACCACGTGTCCCTCGGCGACCTCGCCGTCGAGGCGAACCTGCGCGGCTTCGTCCCGCGCCGCGAGCGCGACAACTTCAACGCGGGCGGCTCCGGGCGGCCGCGGGCGCAGTACGAGCGGGAGACGAAGGAGGTCCGCCACCACGAGAACTACGTCCAGAAGAACCGGCGCGCCGCGGCGGCGGAGGTGACCGCCTTCTACGACCAGCACCGGCAGGCCTATGTCGTGCTCGTCGGCACCGCCGAGACGCTGGCCGCCTTCGAGCGCGAGCTTCCGGAGCGGCTCAAGGAGCGCATCATCGCGCGGCTCCCGCGGCCGCGGGACTGGGAGTCCGGGGACGGGATGCGGCGCGACGGCATCGTGAAGGGCGCCGTGAAGGCGCTCGCCGAGCGGGAGAAGCTGGACGAGCACGACGCCATCGAGCAGGTGGTGGCCCAGTCGCTCCGCGGCGCGCTCGGCGTGCTCGGCCCGAGCGACGTGGTCGAGGCGCTGAACCAGGGGCGCGTGCACCGGCTCGTCATCGAGGAGTGCTTCGACGGCACGGGCTGGCGCTGCGAGAACTGCCTCGCCATCGGCGCGAACGCGGAGTCGGCGGAGTCCTGCCCCTACTGCGGCGGAGAGCTCCACGCGGTGCGCGACCTCGGCGAGGCGATCGTGGCGCGCGCGCTCCTCGACGGCGCCGCCGTGGAGGTGGTCGCCCACGCGAACAAGCTCCACAGCTACCGGGGCGTGGGCGCGTTCCTCCGTCAGACCGCGCAGACCGGGCTCCGCGGCGCGAGCCCGCCCTACCCGAGCGCGCCGGGGGCGAGCCAGTAGGGAGGTCCGACACCGTCACGCGCCCCGCTCGCCCTCCGGCGCGGGCGGGGCGCGCCTCACCCCACGTCGAGCGAGGGCGGCACCGGCTCGAGCGCCTCCTGCGGGAACTGCGGCTCCGCGGCGCGCCCGGCGCGCGCCGGCTCGAGGACCGCGATGAGCGACAGGGCCGGCAGCGGCAGCACCCGGTCCACGAGCCGGAAGAGCGGCGTGAGGAGGTTCAGGGCGACGATCTGCAGGAGCCCGAAGGAGCGGCGCTTGAGGAGCTTGCCGTTGAGCCACCACGCGGCGGTGCCCACGCGGTTGAAGCGCAGCACCTCCCGCACATCGAAGCCGCTCTCGACCGCGAGCACCCGGAGCGACGCCTCGGTGTAGCGCCGCTTGTGGCCGAGCACCTCGTCGAGGGTGCCGAGCAGCTCCGGGCCCTGCGGCACGAGCACCACCGCGCGGCCGCGCTCGGAGAGCACCGCGCGGATGTTCTCGAGGGCGCCCTTGTCGTCCTCCACGTGCTCGATGACGTTGAGGCACACCACCGTGTCGAAGCCGCCCTCGAGCTTCGGGAACGAGCCGGCCGCGGTGACGTCGGTGAGGGCGACGTCGAGGTAGGGCCGGTCGGCGGTGAGGCTGCGCAGGGTCTGGAGGTAGAGCGGGTTGATGTCCGAGGCGACGTAGCGGTTGCGGGGGATGAGCCGGCGGGTGAGGTTGCCCGTGCCGCTGCCGATCTCCAGGATGCGCTGGCCGCAGAACGGGCGGATGGTGTCGGCCATCCAGGCGTTGAAGCGCGGCGCGCGCGCGAGCCGCCCGAGGATCTGTGAGCCGTGGGCGTCCTTCGCGTAGATCTCGTCGGAGAGCCAGAAGCGCAGGATGGCGAACAGCGCCTTCAGGCCGTCGCGCCAGTTGATCTTCTTGCCTTCCTGGTAGGTGCGCCCCGAGTAGCTGATGGGCACCTCGAAGATGCGCGCCTCGCGCTTCGCGAGCTTGATGGTGAGCTCGGGCTCGAGGCGGAAGTCGTTCGAGCGCAGCGGCAGCGACTTGAGGAGCTCGGTGCGGACGGCCTTGTAGCAGGTCTCCATGTCCGTCAGGTTCACGTTCGTCACCCAGTTGGTGAGGAACGTGAGGAGCCGGTTGCCGAGCTCGTGGCGGAAGAGCAGCGCGCGCCGCGCCTCGCCGCCCGCGAAGCGGGAGCCGAACACCGCGTCGGCCTGCTCGTCCACGAAGACCTTCACGATGCGGAGCAGGTCCTTCGGGTGGTACTCGAGGTCGGCGTCGTGGATCACCGAGAGCTCGCAGTCGGCTTCGGCGAGCGCGGTGCGGATGGCCGCGCCCTTGCCGCCGTTCACGACGTGCTCGAGGAACACCCACTCGATCCGTCCGGTCCGCCCGTGGCCGCGGAGCCGCACGCCCTCCGCGGCGGGCCCGTTCTCCTGCCACGCGATGCCGCGCTCCGCCGCGAACGCCGCGAGCGCGCCCGCCGTGCCGTCCTTGGAGGCGTCGTTCACCACGATGACCTGCACGCGCTCGAGGTGCGGCGAGGTCTCGAGGAGCTCGAGCCGCGCGAGCGAGGTCTGGACGAGGTGCTGCTCGTTGAAGACGGGGACGAGGACGGATAGGGACGTCATGACCGTCCGGTTCTACCAGACCCTGGCTGCCCCCGGAACGAACGGGCGGGCGGACGCCGCCGCAGGAGCGGGATCAAGGCCGGCGGCCGAGCGGCATCGCCAGCTGCACGCCGAGCCGGAGGTTCGGCTCGTTGCGGAGGAAGTCGCGGTCCCAGCGGTATGTGGCCGCGGCCTCCCAGGAGACGTCCACCGGCCCCGCGAAGTAGACCTGGCGCACCGCCGCGGTGACCTCCGTGTCGTGGGAGATCTCGCCCGGGTTGTTCGGGTCGATGACGAGCCAGAACACGGGCTCGTTCCGGCGCACGCGCTCGAGGTAGCCGCCGATGCGGCCGCGCTTGCCGAACACGTCGAGCGCCACCATCTGCGAGTCGGCCCCCGGCCCGATCCACGCGCCGAGCAGCTGGCCCTGGTACGTGTAGGAGAGGTCGTTCCCGTGGATGTAGTAGACGGGTTGCCCCCGGCTGCTGCTCACCGGGCGGAACTCCTGCAGGTCGGTGTACTCGGCGTGGAACCGCACCCAGCGCTCGCCGAGGCGCGCGACCTTCTGGAGGCCTAGCGTGTACGCCTGCGTGTGGTCCGGCTCGCGGATGAAGCCCGCCCACGAGTTCTCGTGATCTTCACGGGCCCACTCGAAGTAGATCTCGAGCCCGCTCTCGGGGAACGCCCAGCGGCCGAACGCGGAGGCGAGCTGGTTGTCGCGCGGGTTGTCCCCCTGCGGGCCGCCGTACCAGGAGCTGAGGTTCTTCTTCTCGAAGCTCTGGAAGAACGGGAACCAGTCGCGGACGCGCAGGTCGTCCCACACCTGGAGCTGAACGCGCGCGAGGCCGAGCGACAGGCGCGGCAGCCAGCGCGGGGTGTAGTCCACCACGAGCGCGGTGAGGAGCGGGTGCGTCGGCGTCGTGACGTAGCGCGTGCGGTCGAGCCGCCCCCAGAGCACCTTCGCCTCCACCGTTCCGATCCAGATGTCGGCCGGGCGCGAGGTGCCGACGAAGGCGTGGGGGAACCCGGCGGCGGCCGAGGACATCACGATGGAGTTCCGGATGCCCGGCCCGAACCAGAGGTTCTCGGTCGAGACGCCGGCGGCGACGTTCCAGACGTCGAGCCTCAGGTAGCTCTGGCCGGGCGCCCAGAAGGTCGGGGTCCCCGCCCCGAAGCGCTGGGGATAGTCGATCGTGTCGCCGTACCAGGCGTTCTGGAAGCGGAGATCGCCGGTCTTGCCGTTCGGGACGAGCGTGAAGTCCCGGTTCTGCGAGACCGCGACCTCGGGGGCGAGCGCGAAGGAGAGCGGCCCGTAGCGTCCGGCGACGCCGACCGTGGCGAACGCCGAGACGCCGCGGCCCGCCCACAGGAGGCCGTCGTTCGCGCCCTCGGGGAAGCGGGAGTTGAACGTGCCCTCGAGCCGGGCGGGGAGCGCCGTGAGGAAGCGCTCGCCGTCCGCAGGCGCGCGCGCGACGTTCCAGGGGAGCGCGACGGCGGCGCAGGTCTCTTCCGAGCGGAACCCGCCGCGCCGGATGAGCCGCGGCTCAGGCGCGACCGCGCCGACCAGCTCGCCCACGCGGGCGAGGTCGTCGGCGGGGTCCCGGAACCCGTCCACCGCGAAGGTCGCGGCCGGCTTGCAGCGCGTGTCGTCGGCCGCCGGCGCGACGGCGGGGGGCGAGAGAGCGAGGACGAAGGCGAGAACGAGCGGTCGGGAGCGCATGGACGCTGCGCGACTGTACGCGAACGGATCGCGCGAAGGGAGAACCCTTTCCCTACCGCTGTGCCGTCGGTGGCCCCTCGAGGATGTACGAGGTGTCACCCCGCTGCCGGAACAGCTTCGGCTCGCTCACGTAGGCCTCGAGCTCCCCGCGCAGGACGAGCCTGCCGATGCCGGTGTCCACGTTCAGGACGACGGGCTGCTGCGAGGCGAGGAGCTTCCGGGCCGCGGAGCGGCTCAGCGCGTACGCGTGGGTGTGATCGTGGCGCCCGGCCCGGCGGAGGTTCTCCGAGTAGGGGCGCGGCAAGAGGTTCATCGCCTCGCGGGCGCTCCAGCGGATGAGGCCCAAGGCCCCGAGCGCGACGTAGGCGGCCTGGTCGAGCCGCCGCCGTGCCGTGACCACCTCGCGCCCCTTGTAGCCGAGGTAGACGAGCTCGAACGAGGGAGGGAGCTGCTCCAGGACCGCCGGGGCGAGCCCGATGGCCTCGGGGATCGGCTCGGCGTCGTCCTCGAAGACGAGCACGCGCTCGTGCCCCTCGTCGAGCATCCTCCTCCAGATGCGCGCGTGGGAGAGGACGCAGGCGATGTGACCCAGCGTGATGCTGCGCCCGTACCGGTGGGCGCGCCGCGCCGCGCGATCGTCGTAGACGCCGCGCGCCTCGAGGTCGGCGAGGTCGAGCTCGAGCTTGTCCTGCCCGTACACGAGCTCGTAGCGCAGCCCGCCGAGCGAGCGCTCGATCGCCGGGTGGCGATCGGTCGCGCGCGGCAGCGTGAGGACGAAGATCCGATCGAAGTAGTCGTTCAGGGCTCGGTACGAGCGGTCGAGACCGGGATCCATGGGGACGGCGCGATGTTATCGCACTCGCCGTCCGACCGGCAGGTCCGTCCGGATGAGGAGGCCGATCGAGGGCGCCCCCCGCGATCCGCCGTCCCAGGAGAACCGGTACCAGCTCGCCCGCAGCCCGAGGCCGGTGCGGGTCCGGGGCGCCACGATCCACTCCGCGTCGAGCACCACGCCGGGCGCCGGGTCGAAGTGGAAGCGCGCATCCTCGAGGAACCCGCCGCCGCGCATGCGCGGCCACAGCAGCACCGAGGCGCCTGCCCCGAGCCGAAACGGCCCCGCGTAGGCGAGCTCCATGAGGTCCACCGGCACCGTCGTGAAGAGCGCGTCCCCGTTCGACGCGCGGAGCATGTCGAGCTTGAAGCCGGCGGCGAGCCGGGTCGCGAGGCGGCCCTGCGAGAGCGGGAGGAAGCTCCAGCCGAGCGCGAAGGCGAAGCCGTCGTTGAGGTGCATCGTCGTGCGGGTATCGTCCGGGTACTGGATCGCGACCAGCCGCTCGAAGCCGAAGTCGCTGTGGAGCTCGAGCACGAAGCCGTGGTCGCTCGCGCGGGCCCGTTCGGGCGCGCGAACCGCCGGCGCGGCCTCGACCTCGGGGGTGGACCTCGGCACCCCCGGCGAGCCGAAAGGCTCCTGCCCGGCCGCGGCCTGCGCCGCGAGGAGCAACACGAAAGGTAAAGTTCGCAAGCGCGGTCCCAGCGCTCCAACGTCGAGCGTGCGAGCGCCGGGAGCAAGCCCGCGGACGGAGGTCCACGCGAGGCCACGGCGCATCCCCCGAGGGCGCGCCACGGCCAAACGAGCGTGCGCCTCTCCACTCGTGGCGAAGATCGGAGCGCCCCGCCGTGCCGCGGGCGCGCCCATTGCCGTCCGCCGGCCCACCGCTAGCTTCCGGAAGTGAGCTCGCGCTACGCCATCGTCGCGCTGGCGGTCGCCGTCGGCGCCGCTCCGCCGGAGGCGCGCGCGAGCGACGACGGCCTCGGCGAGCCGCCTCGAACGGTGGTCCCCGAGATGACGAGCGGCCCGGTGCAGGTGCTCCCGCCGGTGCTTCCCGGCCAGCACCTCAGCGGCACGGCGTTCCTCGGCTACCGCGGCATCGACCGGCAGACCACCGGCGCGATCGTGACGGCCGCCCCCTGGTGGAAGTCGTTCGTGCGCCTGGGCGCAGAGCTCACGCCGCGTTCCCGCGATGGCGACGTGCGGTTCCTGTGGGGGCTCGGGTTCGAGGACTGGCGGGACAACTCCTTCTTCCTGCACGTGCACGACTGGGGGCCGGTGCGCCCCGACGACTCGTTCACGCTCAAGGACGCCGAGGCGAGCCTCGGCTACAAGCTCCCGAGCCTGTGCGGGGGGCCGTTCTGCATCGCGCCGAGCGCGTTCGCCACCCTGCCGTTCCGCGGCGGCCCGTACCTCGGCGCGCGCACCACCTTCCTCGTGGCGCGGACCTGGTTCGCCACCGGCGGGCTCGGCTGGACCATCCCGGGCGCGCTGGAGGGCACGGCGACGCCGCCCGAGTGGCGCGTGTCGTTCGCGCTCGGACGCTGGGACTGGCGGCCGGGGGGGCTCTTCCTCACGTACCGGGACGAGATGCAGCTCGACCGCCTCCGCACCTGGGACACCACGGAGCGGAAGGGCAACGGGGTCGTCGCGGCGGGCGTCAACTGGTCGTACTAGGGCGGCTCGGCGGGGGGGGGAGACCATGCGCCACGAGATCCGGATCGTCGTCGCAGCCGCGCTCGCGCTCTCCGCGTGCGGGCTCCTCGAGCCGGAGGGGCCGCCGGCGAGGACGGCGGGGGAGCTCCCAGGAGGGACGACGCCGGACGTGCCGATCCCGCGGCCGCAGGACCCGAGCACCCCGCAGGATCCGAGCGCTCCCGGCGAACCGGTGCCCGACGCCCCGTTCGCCGGCTACACGCTCGCCTGGCGGGATGAGTTCTCCGGGTCCGCGGTCGACAGCGGCAAGTGGCTCGTGAACAGCGGGCCGTGGAAGGGCGGCGTGAGGGGACCGGAGGCGCTCGACGTGGGCGGCGGCATCCTCACGTTCATCACCTTCACCGACGACGCGGGCGTGCACCACGCCGGCCACATCACCACGCACGGCAAGTTCAAGGCGCGCTACGGCTACTACGAGACGCGCGCACGGTTCGGAGACAGCTACGGCCAGTGGTGCTCGTTCTTCGTGTGGCCAGCCACGTACGGCAACCCCATCGGCGACCCGGGCAACGCCGGCGTCGAGGTGGACGTCTACGAGCACCGCGAGATCGACGGCAGCGGGTGGCGGATGCCCAACTACGTCCAGGTCGGCATCAACTGGGACGGCTTCGGGAGCGAGTGGAAGAAGAGCAACCGCACCGTCGCGCACCCCGATGGCGCGCCGCTCAAGGGCGAGTGGCACGACTACTCGGTGCTGTGGACCCCGGAGGGCTACACCTTCTACATCGACGAGAAGCCGGTGTTCCGGACGAGCGCGGCCGTGTCGAACATCGCGCAGGATCTGTATCTCACCTGCGAGGTGCTGGATCACAGCTGGGCAGGCGACGTCCCGGCGGGCGGCTACGGCTCGCGCGAGACGAGCACCACCAGGATGGAGATCGACTGGGTCCGGGTGTGGGTGCCGAGCGACGAGGCTGCGCGCTGACGCCGCGGCCGCCGGCGTCACCACGCTGCCCCGCGGCGCGAGACGGCGCCAGCCTGCCGTGAGCGGAAGCGGACTCCGGCCGCGCTTGCGCCGGCCGCGCGGAGCGTCGTAGAAGATCGCGGACTCGCGGTCTTGGCCGGCGGACGGGCGTTCGAGCGCCTCGACGCTGCAAGCTGCAGGCGGGCCGCGGCTCCGACGGTTTCATCCTCGCGACGACGCGGGGCTGCTCCAACGCTCGGAGACGCGGCGGATCCCATGACGACCAGGCGCAAGGGCATCATCCTCGCTGGCGGCGCCGGAACCCGGCTCTATCCGGCCACGCTGTCCGTCTCGAAGCAGCTGTTGCCCGTCTACGACAAGCCGATGATCTACTACCCGCTCACGGCGCTGATGCTCGCCGGGATCCGGGAGGTGCTCGTCATCTCGACGCCGCAGGACACGCCGCGGTTCGCGGAGCTCCTCGGCGACGGCGGCGCCTGGGGCATGCACTTCGAGTACAAGGTCCAGCCGAGCCCGGACGGCCTCGCGCAGGCGTTCATCCTCGGAGCGGACTTCGTGCGGGATGGCCCGTCGGCGCTCGTGCTCGGCGACAACATCTTCTACGGCCACGAGCTGCAGCAGGTGCTGCGGACCGCGGACGAGCGGCGCGACGGGGCGACAGTCTTCGCCTACGCGGTGACCGACCCGGAGCGCTACGGCGTCGTGGAGTTCGACGAGAAGCGGCGGGCCGTCAGCATCGAGGAGAAGCCGGCACGGCCGAAGTCGCGCTACGCGGTCACGGGCCTCTATTTCTACGACGAGGAGGTCGTCGAGAAGGCGCGCACCGTGCGCCCCTCCGCGCGCGGCGAGCTGGAGATCACCGACCTCAACCGCCTGTACCTCGACGAGGGCAAGCTCGCGGTCGAGATCATGGGCCGAGGTTACGCCTGGCTCGACACCGGCACGCACGACTCGCTCCTCGACGCGGGGCAGTTCATCGCCACCATCGAGAAGCGCCAGGGGCTCAAGGTCGCCTGCCCGGAGGAGGTGGCCTGGCGGCAGGGATGGATCGACGACGCCCGGCTCGAGCGCTGCGCCGCGGCCCTGGGCAAGTCGAGCTACGGCCAGTACGTCCGCGGGCTCGTCGGCACGCGGGTCTTCTGATGAACGTCCGACCCACCCGCATCCCGGACGTGCTGGTCCTCGAGCCGAAGGTGTTCGGGGACGCGCGGGGCTTCTTCTTCGAGAGCTTCAACCGCAAGGCGTTCGACGCCGCGGTCGGGCGCGCCGTCGAGTTCGTGCAGGACAACCACAGCCTGTCGGCGCGGAACGTCCTGCGCGGCCTCCACTACCAGCTCCCGCGTCCGCAGGGGAAGCTCGTGCGCGTGGTCCGCGGCGAGGTGCTCGACGTGGCGGTGGACCTCCGCCGCGGCTCGCCGACCTGCGGCAAGTGGGTGGGCGAGGTGCTCTCCGCCGAGAACAAGCGGCAGCTCTGGATCCCGGAGGGCTTCGCCCACGGGTTCCTCGTGCGCTCCACCGAGGCGGAGTTCCTCTACAAGACCACCGACTACTGGCACCCCGAGCACGAGCGCTGCATCCGCTGGGACGATCCGGGCCTCGCCATCGACTGGCAGACCGGCGGCGACTCGCCCGTCGTCTCCGCGAAGGACGCGGCCGGGCTGCGCCTCGCCGACGCGCCGCTGTTCGACTGAGCTGGAGAATCAAGAATGAACGTCCTCCTCACCGGCGGCTCGGGCTTCATCGGCTCGAACCTCGTGCGCCTCCTCCTCGCCGAGCGGCCCGAGTGGCGCATCGTCAACCTCGACAAGCTCACCTACGCCGGGAACGCCGAGAACCTCGCCGACCTCGAGGGGAACCCGCGCTACCGCTTCGTGCGCGGCGACATCTGCAACGGCGAGCTCATCGCCGACGTCTTCCGGACGGAGAAGATCGAAGCGGTGCTGCACCTCGCGGCCGAGAGCCACGTCGATCGCTCGATCCTCTCCCCGTCCGTCTTCATCGAGACGAACGTGCGCGGCACTCAGGTGCTGCTCGAGGCGGCGCGCGAGCTCGGGGTGAAGCGCTTCGTCCACGTCTCCACCGACGAGGTGTACGGCTCGCTCGGGCCGACCGGCCTCTTCACCGAGAAGACGCCCCTCGATCCGTCCTCGCCGTACTCCGCCTCGAAGGCCTCGAGCGATCTCCTCGCGCTCGCCTACGCGCACACGTTCAAGCTGCCGGTGGTCGTCACGCGGTGCTCGAACAACTACGGGCCCTACCAGTTTCCCGAGAAGCTCATCCCGCTCATGATCGCGAACGCGCTCCGCGACCTGCCCCTGCCCGTGTACGGCGACGGCATGAACGTGCGCGACTGGATCCACGTCGAGGACCACTGTCGCGGCCTCCTCGCCGCGCTGGAGCAGGGCGAGAGCGGGCAGGTCTACAACTTCGGGGCGTCGAGCGAGCGCCACAACATCGACATCGTGAAGCAGGTGCTCCGCCTCGTCGGCAAGCCCGAGTCGCTCATCAGGTACGTGACGGATCGGCCCGGCCATGACCGCCGCTACGCCATCGACTCCACCAAGGCGCGGACCCAGCTCGGCTGGGCGCCGCGGCACGCGTTCGAGGACGCGCTCGCCGCGACCGTGCGCTGGTACGTGGAGCGCCGGCCGTGGTGGGAGCGGATCATCTCCGGCGAATACCTGAAGTACTACGAGAAGCAGTACGGAGGCCGGTAGTGCGCGTCGCGGTCACCGGGGCGAACGGGCTGCTCGGCGGCGAGGCCGTGGCAGCGCTCGCTGCGAGCGGCGGCCACGAGGTGCTCGGCATCGGCCGCGGGCCATGTCGCCTGCCGCCGGGCGCGTACCGCTGGGCCGAGGCCGACCTCGGCGACGGCGCCTCGGTCGAGCAGGTCCTGCGCGAGTTCGGCGCCCAGGCGGTGCTTCACGCAGGGGCCGCGACCGACGTGGACGCCTGCGAGCGCGACCCGGAGCTCGCCTGGCGCGTGAACGTCGGCGGCAGCGAGCAGGTGGCCCGCGCCTGCCGGGCCCTGGGTGCGCGGCTCGTGGCGGTCTCCACCGACTACGTCTTCGACGGCACCGCCGGTCCGTACTCCGAGGACGACGTGCCGAACCCGCGCGGCGTCTATGCGCGCACGAAACGCTGCGGCGAGGAGGCGGCGCTCGTGCTCGTGACGGACTGCGCCGTGGCGCGCGTCGCAGTCGTGTACAGCGGTCGGCCAGGGGCGAAGGCCACCTTCGCGACGCAGGTGGTGGAGAAGCTCTCGCGCGGAGAGAAGGTCCACGCGTTCTCGGATCAGCTTGTCTCCACCACGCTGGCCGCGAACGGCGCGGCGATGTGCCTCGAGCTGCTGCTCGAGACGGGATACCGGGGCGTAATGCACACGAGCGACGCCACGGTGCTCGACCGGGTGGAGTTTGCTCGGCGGGTCGCGAGTGAGTTCGGCCTCTCGGGCGAGATCGTTCCGGTCAGGACCGCGGACGTGAAGCTCCTCGCCCCACGGCCCTTGCGCGGCGGGCTGCGCACCGACCGTGCCGCGGCGCGGCTCCGGACGAAGCCCCTCCAAATCGACGAGGCGCTCCGGCGTTTCCGCGAGGAGTGGCGGCGGCGCTAGCTGTCGCGATGGAGCTGGTTGTGCATCCGGCCAGAACTGCGCAAGACGATGTGGACGCCCGAGCGCGCCTCCTACGTCAGTACTCCGAGAGCCGAGTGCACGTACAGTCCGCAACTTGGACCACGAGCCGCTCCGAGCCGCAAACCTCCCGTGTCTCAAAACCAACGAACGGATCGTGTCTCCGTCGCCGTTGGGTAACGCGCAAGATTGCGCGCACTAAAGTGCGATGATTCCCTCACGAGAGAGGCCTCGGGATCGCTGATTACTCGATCGCAGTTCCGCCCGCTGCTCGGCGAACGAGGATTTTGTCGCGAACACGTAGCAGAGGTTGCTCCACGAAGCGATACGAGAGTTCGGCTGCGAAAAAGGCAGCGAGGAAGTTTACAGGCCAAAACGAAAGTACGCTTGGGAGCCCTGGCGCGAAAAAGGGCTGCTGCCAGAGGTAGAGGCTGTACGAGATCACGCCAACATGAACAGCGGGCCGCGAGTTCAGGAGGAGTCCGACGCGCGAGCCGGAGTTATGAACAGCCCAGAGGATGAGTGACCCGACCGCGAGCGAGCCGACCCATGCCCCGCCGATATAGTCATAGTAAGGCGTTAGCAGCATGTGATCGAATACGGGCGAGACGAGGGCGAGGAAGAGAGCAGCGAGTGCTGCAACCCAGCCCCGGCGGAGGAAGCGAAGCAAGAGGTGGTCGGGGGAGTGCGCATGAAGGAGTGCCAGAAGACAGCCGAACAGGATGGTGTCGAACCGCAGATGAAGAAACCCGTAGTGCTTTCCCCGTGGCGCAAAGACAAGCGCGTGCAAAAGTACTCTTACGACGGGGTATGCGAGCAAGACCATGACGATCGCTCTACGTGCGCGCGGAATACCCAACACAGCGACCGCCAGCGGCCACGCCAGGTAGAACTGCTCCTCGACGCTAAGGGACCAGGAGTGGTCCAGCCACCAAGAGTGAGTTGGCGCCAGGTCAGTGAGGAAGAGAAAGCTTCGCGCGAACTGAGGAAGGGTGAGTTCGGGGGCAATGAGCGAGATTGCCGCGAGATAGACCCAGTACGCGGGAAGGATGCGAAACGCTCTTCGCCGATAGAAAGCGCCCAGGTCGATACAACCGTTCCTCGCGTCCTCACGCGCGAGAAGCGTAGTGATCAGAAACCCGCTGATCCCGAAGAAGACCGTGACGCCGGTGTGCCCGAGGGACTGGACGAGCCAACCGAGTGACGGCACAGTCGAACTCTCCCGAGTTCCCGCCGTCATCGAGTGCGCCACGAGGACGCCGATGATGGAGATAGCTCGAAGACCGTCGAGGGAAGGGATTCTTCCCGGGGAACTCGAGGCGGCGCTGGCGTGTTGCATGGAACCGCTTTGGTACCACGCGATGGCGCAAAAGTTCCAGTTGCCTCCTGCGGCGACGCGTTCGGCCGCGTGAAGTCGGCGCCGGCGAAGTTAGCCTCGAGGGATGATTCGTGGGCAGCGAGCGCAGCAGCGACTCGGAGAGGACGAGGCGCCGTGCTTTCTTGGCCCGGTAGACTGGTCTCAACTGGCAGCGGCGGTGGTCTCGAAGGACCCGAGGGTGCTAAGAAGGTCGTTCCTTCTCTCTCCCAATGGCCGAGTGTAACCAGAGGCCGCATGACCTCTCGTTCGGCACCGGACGCTCGGGAGGGGCGGACTAGTACGTAACCGTCGTCATGCCTAGGCCGGGGACGACTCCACTCCCATAGACGCTTACGAACCCGCCGCGCGGGTATGCGGCATCGGCAGCAGTAATGGAACAATGCGTATCGGTACGGGTGACAGTGATCGTCGCGTCGGTGACGTCCACACGGAGCGGTATCGTGTCGCCCTCCAAAACGGACGGGCACTGCCCGCGCGACAGAATCACGTAACCCGACCACGTGCCATCGTCGCGCACCAGCTCGACCGTTCCGTTCAAACGATAGGCGAAGTGATAGCCCTGACGCGCGGCGGCCGTGCCATGCCCGAACCAATCCACGTCATTGTCCGTGGCCCATGCGAAACGAACTCCAAAGTGCCGCGTCAGGTCGTCGTTACCCTTGGTGACCTTGAGGGTGACATGGATCGTTTGAAACGCCGGTGAGTCCGCCGTCCGGACGCCAGGCTCGATCAGGAAAAAGCTTCCGGGTTCCGGTGGGAGGGTCGCAGCCCACGTGACGAAGCCATCGTCCGACACGATCGGTGGCCCGAATAGCGGCGACGACGAGTGCAAACGCCACGTTGAAGCCAGCAGCGACGCAGGCGGAGTCACCATGGTTTTGCCAGGGGGAGTACGCGCGTTCGTAAATGCGCGCAGATAGCCAGCGTCGTCGGTGATAATACCGTCCGCGCCGATGGCTTCGAGCGCCTCGGCCGAGGTCACATCGTTGACCGTCCAGACGAAGACCCGCGCACCCGCTGCGTGAATGCTGTCGATATACGGCTTTGTGGCGTACGAGCGCGAGACGGCAACGCCCCAGAGGCCGTGCGCCAGCACCTGCGTCGGGCTGATCTCGCAGCCGCAGATGAGGACGCGCGGGATCGTTGGATCGACGGCCCTCATTTGTTCGAGTAACGAGGCAGAGAAGGAGTACGCAAGCGCACTTCGCTGCAGCCCGTGCCGCACTATCAGGTTAGCAGCTTCGGTACCAGCGTTCGTGCCTGCACCGGGTTTGAGCTCGGGAAGGAGGAGGTTCGATGAGCCATATCGTTTCAGAAAGTCATCGAAGCGCGGCATGAGCTGCGGAGAAAAGACGTCAGGTCGATAGCCTATAGAGCAATCAAGTGTTAGCAGGTCGTCGAGCGTCGTCTGCGCGATCCACTGGCCTGTCGTGCCGCACATTCTGTCTGTGGTGTCATCGTGAGAGATGACAAAGTCCCCGTCCAAGGTCTTGAGGACGTCCGTCTCGATGGGTGCGCCCAAGCCGGCGGCGTAATCGAAGGCTGCAAATGTGTTCTCCGGCGCGTGGATGTTCCCGGACCCGCGGTGCGCGATGATCACGGGGAACGCCAATTTGTCCCAGTCGAGAACGACTGCGCGCGGCCTAGGGGCCGCTGAGCCCGAGGGTGCCGGTTGGGGCGCGCTCGGCGGCTGGGGGCGCACCCTCCCTATCAGTACCGCAACATCAGCAGCCTCACATGCGGTAGCGATGAGTGCCGAAAGAGCGAGCGGGAGCAGGAGCGACGAGCGAGCGAGCGCATTCACGCATCGACCATCGATCCCGAGATCGCTGGCCGCGAGCCTGCCAAAGGGTTCGTGCCTGCATGTGGTACGGCACTGCCTTTAATCACGCGCCGGGAGACTGCGACGAGCCGGCCCCCATCTGTGTCAAGGGCGACGGTTCTCCGCTTGCGACGAGCCTGTCACCAAACGCGGCACCGATCTGAGGCGGGAAACCACAATCCCGGGGAGGCTATAGCGCAGCCGGATCGATTGAAACGCCCCCGGTCCGAGAAGGGATCGCGCGCCGAAAAAACCTCATATGACACCTACCCGTGCCGCGACACCGCCGGCCCGGCCCCTGCGCGTTGCTCGCGCGCGGCAAGCTCGAGGTCCGAGACCATCATGAGCCTGATGAGCTCCTTGAAGGTCGTGCGCGGCTTCCAGCCCAGCTTCTTCTCGGCCTTGGAGGGATCCGCGAGGAGGAAGTCCACCTCGGTGGGTCGGTGGTAGCGCGGGTCGATCTCGACGAACTCGCGGTAGTCGAGGCCCACGTGGCCGAACGCCTCCTCGCACAGCTCGCGCACCGAGTGCGACTCGCCCGTGCCGATGACGAAGTCGTCTCCTTCAGGCCGCTGGAGCATGAGCCACATCGCCTCGACGTAGTCCTTGGCGTAGCCCCAGTCGCGCCGCGCCTCGAGGTTGCCGAGATAGAGCTTCTTCTGCAGGCCGAGCTTGATGCGCGACGCGGCTCGCGTCACCTTGCGGGTGACGAACGTTTCGCCGCGTCGCTCCGACTCGTGGTTGAAGAGGATGCCGTTCGAGACCGGGATCTTGTACGCCTCGCGGTAGTTCACCCCGATCCAGTAGGCGTACACCTTGGCGCAGCCGTACGGGCTACGCGGGTAAAACGGCGTCTTCTCGTTCTGCGGCGGCGGCGAGGCGCCGAACATCTCCGACGATGACGCCTGGTACACACGCGTGTCATTCAGGCCCAGCTCGCGGATCGACTCAAGCAGCCGCACCGCGCCGAGCCCGGTCACCTCGCCCGTGTACTCGGGCACGTCGAACGAGACCTTCACGTGGCTCTGCGCGCCGAGGTTGTAGATCTCGTCGGGGCGCAGCTTCTTGAGCAGCAGGTTCAGCGACGACGAGTCGTTGAGATCGCCGTAGTGCAGGAAGAGCCGACAGTCCGGGGTGTGCGGGTCCTGGTAGATGTGGTCGATCCGCGTCGTGTTGAACGACGACGATCGGCGGATGATGCCATGGACCTCGTATCCCTTGTCGAGTAGCAACTCCGCGAGGTAGCTGCCGTCCTGTCCGGTGATGCCGGTGATGAGCGCCTTCTTCACTGCCATTGCCCCCAATGACTTAGAACCGCGCGTTCAGAGCCTGTCGAAGTACGAACGTCACGACAGGTTCTTCTCGTACCATTCCACCGTCTCGCGCAACCCGTCCTCGAACGGAATGCGGGCCTTCCAACCGAACTCCCGCTCCGCGCGCGACGTGTCCAGCATCCGTCGTGGCTGCCCGTCTGGCTTCGACGTATCCCACACGATGTCCCCGTCGAACCGGCACAGACGAGCGACCAAGGGCACGAGGTCCCGGATCCTTATCTCGAACCCCGCGCCCAGATTCACCGGGTCGCTCTTGTCGTACTTCTCCGCCGCCTCGACGATCCCCTCGGCGGCGTCTCGGACGTGGAGGAACTCGCGGGAGGCCGCACCGGTCCCCCACACGACGATCTGCTTGTCTCCACGCTCCCGCGCCTCGACGCACTTCCGGATGAGCGCGGGGATGACGTGCGAGGTGTGGAGATCGAAGTTGTCGCGCGGGCCGTAGAGGTTGACCGGGAACAGGACCGAGGAGTTGAAGCCGTACTGCTGCCGGTAGGCCTGGCTCTGCACCAGCAGCATCTTCTTCGCGAGCCCGTACGGTGCGTTCGTTTCCTCCGGATATCCGTTCCAGATGTCCTCTTCCTTGAACGGAACCGGGCAAAACTTGGGGTAGGCGCAGATCGTACCGAGGGCTACGAGCTTCCTGAGGCCGACCTGCCGGCCCACCTCGATGAGCTGAACGCCCATCATGAGGTTGTCGTAGAAGAACTTCCCAGGGTTGTCCCGGTTCGCCCCGATGCCACCTACCCGCGCCGCCAGGTGGATGACCAGCGTCGGCTTCGCGTCGGCGTAGAGCCGCCGCACGTCCTCGATCCGGACGAGGTCGTAGTCCCGCGATCGGGGGACGAATATCTCGCGCGCGCCGCGTCGACGCAGCTCCTCGATGACGAAGCTGCCGAGGAAGCCGGCGCCGCCGGTAACTGCGACCCGTTGAATGGACCACTGGATCGGCATCGGCGCGAGACACTAGACAGTGACTCGTGGCGAGTCAAACGCCGCGAACACACAAAGCGGTCGGCTCAAGCCCTCGACTGTCCCCCGAGGTCTCCTCTAGAATCGCGCACCGTTCGGAACGATGAATGGCCGACCGGCACCGGGGCGCATCATCGGTGATGCGCGAGCGGGATACGGCTCAGGCAGCTAGGGCACCCGTTTCGCCACTCCTCGGCACGCTCAGACACTGGAGACCGCCGGTGCACACAGCGCCTAAGCACAGTTCATCATCATCTGACGAGGCGGCGCGCCAGTTGTCTCCCGTTGGGCGCCGCACGCAAGCCGAACAGCGTAGCGAGTCTCGCGGTCGCGATCGTAAGTACTCGGGGGCTCTCCGCGGATCTGTCGCGTCGATCGCGGCTCAGCTTGCTCGCAGCGCATCAGCGCTCCTGGCCGTTCCCCTGACGGTCGGGTACATGGGCCGGGAGGCGTACGGTCTGTGGATGGTTACGCTCTCAATACTGAGCGTTCTGAGTCTCCTGGATGCGGGCTTGGCGCCAGCCGCAAAGAACAGAATGTCAGAGGCGTTTGCCCGTGGGGACCGGGACGAATTCGAACGCTACGCGTCGGGAATGCTGGTGGCGGGATTCGCCGTCGGGTGCCTCGGGGTGCTCGTCGTGTCAGCGGTTGCACTCGTTGACTGGGGTGCCATCCTGTCTCTGCAGGAAGCCAAGGCAGCGGCGCAGGCAACCGGTCTCATCGTCTCCGCGTGTGCGGTGGCGGTAGCTTCCTTCGCCGTGGGAGGTGTCGAGGCCATTTACGCAGCAAAGCTGAGGACTCAGATCCCGGCCACGGCAAATACCGTCGCCTCGATCTTGAGTGTCGCCCTCGTCTACGCGTTCACCACCCTTCGACTCGGGCTATGGGCGCTTCCGCTTGCAACCGGCGGCCCGTTGGTGGTCGGCCGGATCCTTCTTCTCGGTGCGCTGGCAAGCAAAGGTGAGATTCTGCTGGCGCCTGCCATTAGGCAGATCCCTGGCCTATTGCGTGAATTGGCGCCGAGTTCTGCGGCGTTTATCAGCCTGCAAGCGACGAACGTTGCGCTCAGCGCCTTTCCTAACGTTTTGATCGCCAGACAACTGGGAATAAGTGGCGTCGCTGTGTTCAGTATTGCGCAGCGCCTCGTTTCAGTACCCCTCTTGCTCGTTGCCGCTGCGGTTCCGGCGTATTGGCCCGCGTTCACCGTTGCCTGGAGCCGCGGCGACATGGGGTACGTAAAACGCACATTGCGTCTGACGCTCACGCTCACTGCCTCAATGTTGCTCGCCTACGTGCTCGTTATGTGTGTGTGGGGCGAATCGCTGGCGTTGATGTGGACGAGGAAAGCTGTTGGACCGGACCGGTCCCTGCTCTGTGCGCTTGGGGCATGGCTGGTGTTGGCCGGGTGCACGCAGTGGCTCAGCACATTTCTCAACGCGATAGCAGACCTGCGTGCCCAACTCGCCGCTGGAACTATCCAGGTCGCACTCCTCTGGGTGGGCGGTGTAGCGCTCACGACTAGATACGGGGCCGTGGGGCTCGCGAGCGCGATGACCTTGGCGCTCGCGTTCTCGTCGACCATTCCACTAGGACTGAAGGTCCGGGGCCGCATGCGTGATGGTAACTTGGCAGGGGGGCGCGGATGACGCCCCTGCGAATTCTGATCACAGCACCAACCTTCCCGCCGTGCTCCGATGGCGTGGCCCATGTAACCTGGGAGCACGCGAGCGCACTAGTCGACCGCGGCCACAGCGTGACCGTTGCGACGCAACTGAGGCGCGACAGGGTCCCGTCGGCCGACTCACGTATAAGTGTCGTCCAGTTTGATGTCTCCGGAAACGCAAATGCCAGGACGCGATACTCCGGCGAAATCGACAGGTACGTTGATTTTATCGGTGGGTTCGACTGCGATCTGATCGCATGCCACTGCTGGCAGATCTGGAGCACGGACCTCGCGGCGCGAGCCTTTCGACGTGCGCGCGCGCCGAAGGTCTTGGTAAGCCATGGGGTATCGGCAAACACAAGGGTGACGTGGCCGCGCGGTATTCCGAGCTATGTTCTATGGCGCCCGTACGTGTGGTGGGGGATGCCCTCCATCATGCGATCGTTCGACCGGATCTTGTTCCTTTCCGAACGAGAAGACGCGGACCGATTCTATGACCGACGGCTCGCCCGAAGGCTGGGGATCGAGTCTGCCACCGTGCCTAACGGTTGCTGGCCGAATCTCACCCCCGGACGCGATGAGCGCTTTCGGCGCCGTCACCGTGTGACGACCCGTCGTCTCGTGCTTTGTGTCGGTAAGTATGACCGAATGAAGAACGAGGAGGAAGCCGTCCGAGCGTTCATGGACGCTCGGGTGCCGGACTGCACGTTGGTGCTGATTGGTCCGAGAGAAAATGCCTACTCCAACAACCTAACAAACATGTGGCGTCCGCCTACTGCGTCTACGGAGCTCCGAGTGTTGAGCGGGCTCGAGGCGTCCGAGATACGTGAAGCTTACCGAGCGGCAGATCTGTTTGTAACCTTCTCAAGGACCGAGTACCTCCCGCTCGTAATCCTGGACGCAATGGCCTCCGGCGTGCCGTTCGTGTCGAGCGACGTCGGTTGCGTCGGTGACCTCCCTGGAGGCGTCGTGGTCCGCACGTCACGGGAGTTGGCTGCTCGAATACGATGTCTCATGTCCGACGATCAGCTCCGCGCTCGCCTGAGTGACCTCGGTCGGCGAGCTTGCGAAAGCGTCTATTCGTGGGATGTGGTGGCCAAGAAGTTGGTAGCGTTCTACGAGGAGAGTGCGCGTGCCGCGCGAACTGCATCATCGGCCGTCGTGTAGCCGGACTCAACGGCTGAAGGCGGAAGACTCCCCGCGCGAGCTGTCGCGGGGCGAGATCGTCCTTGTTTGCGCAGCGTCCGCCTACATCCTTCTGATTTACTTCAAGCCCGTACTTCGCTTTCTCTCCGGCGAGACGATCATCTACGGGAGCGCAAATGTCCTCGCGATTGGCCTCGGACTATCGATGGCCTTGAAGCTGGACGGCCGAAGTGCGTTCGGCCGGCGGGGCGCCAGACTCGTGTTTCTGGGATTCGCGCTTGTCGCGGTGTCGCTGGCGGCTTTGAACGGAGCCTCCGCCTGGAGCGACTTCTACGACGCATCGTATTCGCTGCTCGCGACATGGCTCGCGTACGTAATGTTTGGTGCCATTGGGCGCCGCTCTCGCGCGCTGACAGTAGTTCTCGTGGTCTTCGCCGTGAGCGCATTCGTGAACAGCGCGATCGGGGTATGGGGGGCCGCCACGGGAAACACCATTTTCGGCGTCTCGGCAGATGACGTTGGAACGGGCGCCTTCGGGTTCGACGAACAGACCGGTCGCAGCGGGGGAGTCGCGGGCGAAAACTACGTCGGGATGTTTAACGTTCCAGCGCTAGTCATCGGGATGGAGTGGGTGCTTGGACGAGGCTGGAGGCGGCTTGCCGGGGTTACATCGGTCGCCGTGTCCGCAGCGGCTATTGGCGTGAGTCTGTCGCGAACCTCGGTTTTGACTGGAGCGGTTGCGCTTTCCGCTGGCGTGTTCCTCCGTCTAAAGCGTGGTCAGGTCTTTGGGCTGCTTGGTTCGCTAAGCGTCATCGCGGTCGCCGCGTTGGTCGTGGCGCAGTTCGGTACGATCGGACTTGGTCGGGTGGGCGGGTATGCCCAGGAGTCTATTGCCGCTCGCTGGAGCATCGGGGGGGTGACTGGGGACATCCGGTATTCCATTTGGGACTATTATGCCCAACAGTGGATGGCGAGTCCGGTGTTTGGGTTGGGCCCGGGTTTCATTAGACAGAGTGTGGCGGAGGGTCAGTTCGTCCCGCACAACTCTTTGTTGGACATTCTGGTGGAGTTCGGCGCGTGCGGCTTAGCGGTGTATCTGGCGCCATTGTTGGCAAGCGTGAGTCGAGCCGTGGGTCGCAAGAGCGAGATAGGGAACGGGGTAGTTGAGCGGGTCCTCGTAGCTACCGCGGCGGGGATGCTCATATCGTTGCTGACGCTCAGTAACGCGGCGGCTAGGCCGTTCTGGGCGTTTGTCGGCGCTGCTTCGGGTCGAATGATGTGTGTCCGTGATGCACGCGGGCGTCGGGTTGCGCCGTCGAATGCGCGCTCTCCCGTGGAAGGGTGAGTATGCGACTGCTCATGGTTGGGTATTTCACTAACCCTCAGTACGAGGAGGCGAGCGCGGCTGCGCTGCGCAGAGCGGGCCATGAGGTGCTGGAGTTTAGCCTTGACAAATATTGGGGGCGAAGCGCAGTCCGGCGGGTGCTTCGGCGGGTAAGTCCGCGCATGACGTTTCGTCGCGCGAACAACGACCTGATTCGCGCTGCGCGCGCATCGCGCGTCGATGCAATCTACTTTCGCCGGTCGGTGGAGATTACCGCCTCAACGCTGAGACTCCTGAAGAATGAAACCGGCGCAGTACTTGTGTCGTACATGAACGACGACCCCTTCGGCTTCCGCCGAAATCACCCGATGTGGGAAGCCTTCGTTGATGCGATCCCTGAGTACGACCTACATTTTGTGTTTCGGGAATCAAATGTGCCGGAGTTTTACGCGCATGGCGCTGCGCGCTGTCGGGTCTTGCTTCCCTATTTTGTTCCGGAGTTACACCGGCGCGTGCGCGTGACCGAGGAAGACCGAGCCCGGTACGGGTGTGATGCAGTCTTTGTTGGGCACGGCGCACCCGATCATCGCGTCGCGTTTCTGCGAAAGGCGGCAGAGGCGGGTTGCCGAATCAAGGTGTTCGGTCCGAACTGGAAGGGCGCGGCCGGTCCGCACCGACTTGGGGGGATCGACGTGCGTGCGGGAGTGTTCGGAGAGGAGTACGTCAAAGCGATCAATGCTGCTAGAGTATGCCTGTGCTTCTATGATCACGGCAACCGTGACGAAATCACCACGCGCAACATGGAGATCCCAGCGTGTGGCGCGGTACTCGTCGCGGAGCGCACCGACGCTGCAACGCGAGTTCACGTAGACGGTGAGGAAGCGCTCTTCTTCGAGTCGCCAGGCGAGATGATAGATCACATCCGAGCCCTGCGCGACTCTGCGCTCCGCGACCGTATCGGCAATGCGGGGCTTGCGTGGGCCGCGAGAAGCGAGCACCACGTCTCGGCTCGAATGGCGATGGTGGTCAAGGAGATCGAGCGTGTTCGGTTCGAAGAGCTTGGGGGCAACATCCGGCGGCCCACCCCGCTAACCGGGTAGTGGTGAATGCGTACCATGCTTAAGCAACTCATCACCAAGAGCGCCCTGTGGGCGGCTTATCGTTCCAGTCAACTCGAGCGAGGCTACGCGCGACGTTCCGCGCGGTATGCGTGCTCGAGCGCCGGCCCAGATACGATTGCCGAGGTCCGGCGGCGCGTGGGACCGAGGGAACCAAGGACCGTGGGGGATGTGCGTACGTTTGCGGCCATCCCGAGCATCTCTTGGCATATGGCAATGGTCCCCGAGCTCCGGGAGCTCGGCCCGGTCACGCTGTTCGATTTTGCTGGCGACAGGCACGTGTCGCGGCACGGGCGGCGCGGGTGGGAGCGCCGTCGGATCGACGTAAACGATGAGCTGTTCGATCGTGTTGCCGTGGAGCATCGTGTTCACGGTATCGATTGGGTCTTCATCTACACAGAAGGGACCCATCTTCTTCGCCGTACGCTCCGCCATATCCGGCGGGAGCTCGGTGTTCCCACCGTGTTGATGTCTCTCGACGACAAACAGTCCTGGGAGCTTGGTGTAGTCGGAGATCAGGACCGCGGTCTGATTGATATTGCCGGAGAAGTGGATCTCTACTGGACGAGCGCGCGGGATTGCATCCCGTGGGTGAGAGCGGTCGGCGGACGGCCGCACTACATGCCGGAAGGGTGCGATCCCCACTTCTACAGGCCGGTCGCTGTCCCGAAGCGGTACGACGTCGCGTTCGTGGGCGCGGCGTATGGATTTCGGCCGCGGTTCATCCAGCGACTTCGCGCGGCAGGCCTCGACGTGACAGTGTTTGGCCCGGGGTGGCGAAAGGATTCATGTCTGTCGGAGCTGGACATGGTGCGGGTCGTCAACGAAAGCCGCGTCGTCCTAGGTCACGGCGGCATCGGCTATTCGGAGACGCTCCGCAACGTCAAGGGACGCGACTTCGACTTCCCGGCGGTCGGTGGGGGCGTCTACATCACGACCCACAACCCCGACCTCGCGCTGCACTTCGAGGAAGGCCGGGAGATACTGTTTTATCGAAGTGATCGCGAGCTTCTGGAGCGCGTCCAATGGGTGCTGTCGAATGACCGGGAAGCCCGGCATGTTGCTGAGCGCGCGCGAGCGAGATGCGTTCGTGAGCACCGGTGGATGCATCGGTTCGCCGAGGCGCTCGGGATTCTAGGGATCCTCCCACTGCAACCGCAGGTGCGCGCCAGGGGGGCGGAGGGTGACTGAAGTTGGTTCTTGTATCGTGAGAATCACCATCTCGTAGACCCGAAGGGCCAAGAGGGCGAGTACAACGAATGTCGCGCAATGTAATCACCTACGGAACCTTCGATATGTTCCACGTAGGCCACCTTCGGCTGCTTCAGCGGCTTCGGGATCTCGGCGACCGGCTCATCGTGGCGGTCTCCACGGATGAGTTCAACGCCGCGAAGAACAAGAAGGCAATCATCCCTTACGATGGGCGCGCGGAGATCGTCGGGAGCCTGAAGATCGTCGATCAGGTGATTCCCGAACATAGCTGGGACCAGAAAGCGGAGGACATCAAAAAGTACGATGTCTCTGTGTTCGGGATTGGCGATGACTGGTCGGGCAAGTTCGATCATCTGAAGGCCCACTGTGATGTCGTGTACCTCCCGCGAACGCCGGACGTTTCGAGCTCCGCGCTTCGTAGGATGGCCCGCGCATTAGACCCGGAGATGATCGAGCGACTCCGGGAGGTCCATGCCGTTCTCGATCAGATGGTTAGGAACTTCGAGTGAGGTCAAGGCTGCGGAAGTTCCCAGGAAGCGCGGCGCGGTGGGCCACGGGGATGGCTTTCTTCGCTGCGAAAGCGGTCACTCCCAAGAAGCTGAACCGCGTCGTCCTGAACACGTTTCCCGACTACGACGATACGACGCGAGCGTTCGTGGAGTTCCTAGAGGATCGGCGCGCCGATCTCGTGGTTCTCGTTGACGACGACCGTGCTGCGCCCGAATGGATGGCGCAAGCCAGGGCTCGGTGCATACGGAAGCGAAGCGCCGCGGGAATATGGAATTACCTGACGGCCAAGTGGGTGTTCTTCACGCACGGGTGTTTCTCATATCCGTGTCTCTCTTCGCGCCAGCTGGTCGTGAACTTGTGGCACGGAATGCCGTTCAAGCGGATCGCTCGCCTGGATCCCTCGCAGGCAGACGCGCTCATTCCGCGCTGCCATAAGACCATCGCGTCGAGCGAAAGATTCCGAGGTCTGATGGCAAGCGCCTTCGGCCTCGGCGAAACGGATGTCTTGCTCGCAGACCATCCTCGAAATGACCTGCTGGGCGCCCACGCCGAGGGACTCGCGAACGAGATTGGCGCGGCGAGAAAAGTGATCGCGTGGCTGCCGACGTATCGGCGGTCCGTCGTTGGGGACGTTCGGATCGATGGCGATGTGCGCCAGGACATCCTATCCGGGCTGGTCGACCTCGCTCCGGTGGACGAGGTTCTCGATCGTCATGATGCACTCTGCATCGTGAAGCCGCATCCGATGGCGAGCTATGACCCTGACGCCTTGAAGGTGTACCGCCGGATTCGCGTACTGGCTGACGATGATCTGCGCGCGGCAGGCGCAACGACCTATGGGTTTCTCGGACTCGCCGACGTACTGATCTCTGACGTATCGTCGGTCGTCGTCGATTGGAAGGGCACGGGGCGCCCTGTGGTCCTGTTCATGGGGGATTTGGAGGAGTACTCGCAGACACGGGGCCTTCTGGTCTCCCCGCAGGAGGTCGTCGGCGGCGCTACATGTCGTAGCGTTAAAGAGTTAGCCGACGAGCTGAATCGCATCTTGTCGGACCCGAAGATCCGCGACGGATGTGGTCCTGGACCGAACGGGTTTCCTCGCACGCGGGCGCTCCTGGAGTCGATCGCGCCGCAACTGCTCGAGCCGAGGACTGGCTAGAGCCACAGCGGAGTGCGGTCGGGCCGATCGCGCCTCGCCCCTAAGCCGCGAAACCTTGGAGAGCCTGGATGAAGGTCGGACATGTTTCATGGGTCTTATCGCAGGCGGGGGGCGGGATTCCCCCCGTTGCCTTCGCTGTAGCCCAGGCACAACGAAGCGAGGGCGCTGACGCCCAGGTTTTCGGTGTGCGCCACTCGTCGGCTGCGGCGGTGTCGTGGAGCGGCGTTCCCACGACCGAGTGCCTAGTGCTCGGACCAACAGCGCTAGGATATGCGCCCCGCCTTCGCGGTTCGCTCGCAGCCTTCGGGCCTGACGTGATGCATCTCCATGGCTTGTTCACCTGGCCATCTCAGGTGGCTCGGGCGTGGCGCCGCCGCACGGCCGGTGCACTCTTGGTCAGTCCTCACGGGATGCTGCATCCGATGGCTCTCACCCGCTCGGCATGGAAGAAAAAGCTGTTCCGGTTGGCGATCGAGGATGCCAATCTGCGGAACGCGCCTTGCCTGCACGCGCTTACGATGGCAGAAGCGTCGGACATTCGCCGCGCCGGGTTCTGCAATCCAATCGCCATCATTCCGAACGGGGTCGACGCGCAGCTCGAACATTCGTCTCCCGGTCGGAGCGCGTTCGAAGACGCATTCCCGGCGACGCGGTCGCGGCGCATCCTCCTCTACATGGCGCGATTGCATCCCGTAAAGGGTCTCGATCGACTGATAGACGCCTGGGCTCTCGTGCAGCGGGATAGGGCGGCAGGCTATTCGGAGTGGATCCTCGTTGTCGCTGGTCCCGATCAGCTCGGGTTCGGGGCGACGATGGCGCGCCGAGTACACGATCTCGGGATCGGTGAGCGCGTATTGTTCACGGGCCCGCTCCAGGGCTTCGTGAAGTCGGCGGCGCTGCGTGCGGCGGATGCGTTCGTTCTGCCTTCTCAGCATGAGGCGTTTTCGGTGGCGCTCCTCGAAGCAATGGCCGCGAAGCTGCCGGCGGTCGTGAGCGCGGGATGCAATTTCCCCGTCGACCAGCACGGTGCGGGCTGGGTGTTCGAAGGTGCTCCAGAGTCCCTGGCGCGAGTGCTGTGCGAGTTGTTCTCTGCGCCTCAGACGAGGCTCGAGGAGATGGGCGAACGTGGACGTTCCCTCGTAGAGTCTCGATACACGTGGTCGAAGATCGGGGCGGAGCTGCTCTCCGTGTATCGCTGGATTCTCGGTGGCGGTTCGCCGCCTTCGACGGTGGAGGTCGCATGAGTCGTCCCGTAACGAACCTTTCAGCATTCGACAACGCCTGGTACGACCCGGGGCGATCTCTCGGGGTCCGGCTCGCCTGGATGGCTGTGAACAGAGTGTTTCTACAGACGTGGATGCCGTGGCCGTCCACAGTCAAGGCGGGATTGCTTCGGCGGTTTGGGGCACGAATCGGAAACGGAGTGGTGCTCAAGAACCACATCAACGTCAAATACCCGTGGAAGCTGACAATCGGGAATGACAGCTGGATCGGCGAGGGCGCCTGGATCGACTCTCTTGCCAATGTGACGATAGGCTCTAATGCGTGCCTCTCGCAGGGCTGCATGATAGAAACGGGCAATCACGACTGGTCGAAGCCAGCTTTCGATCTGATCGTGCGCGAAGTCGTCGTCGAGGACGGCGCGTGGGCTGCGGTGAAATCGGTGCTCTTGCCTGGGAGCAGGCTTGCGTCGCACGCGATCCTCGGTGCCGGCTCCGTCTTGTCCGGTGACACCGAGCCGTACGGCATTTACGTAGGCGTTCCCGCTCGCAAAGTGAAGGAGCGCAGTATCGACTCGGTGGGATGAACGTCCGCTCGTGAGCCCCTCCCTGAGAGTGCCGGTTGCGGTGCGCCGTTCGAGTACATCATCAAAGGCCGTGGTGAGCGCTGAAGCGTGACGGGCGTCAGGGCAGCTGCTCAGTAGGTTACCGATGTCTCGCCGATGGCCGGCACGACGCCGACGCCGAAGACGCTCAGGAAGCCGCCCCGCGGATGAGCTGTATCCGTCGCAGAGACGGCGTCCCCCGTGTCGGTGCGCACGACGGTGACGTTCGCGGCGTCGAGATCGACGCGCAGGGGGATGACCTGTCCCTGCACGAGTGCTGGCCAGGTGCCTCTTGCGATGATCTCGAACGCCCCGTCCTTCGCCCGTACCAGCTCGACTGCGCCACTCAAGCGCAAGGCGACGTAATACCCGTTCGTCCCTGTCGCGCCGAGCAGCCCCATGTCGTTGTCGGTCGTCCACGCGAACCTGAGGCCGACATAACGGCTCGCGTCCCCGCTCGTGGGCCCGTTCTGCACTCGGATCGTGGTGCTGATCTTCTGGGTGGCTGGAGAGTCCGCGGTGCGGATGCCGGAAACCTGGATGTGCGAATAGGCCTCATCAGAGATGGTGCCCACTCCAGCGAACGTCGCGAACCCGTCCGCGATCGCCTTTGTCCAGCCCGACACTGTCGCGTGGCTTAGCCAGCCAGACCCCAGGAGCTTGGACGGAATCGGAACGGTTGTGGTTCCGGGAGGCGTGCGCTTGTTCAGGAGCTTGGCGAGATATTCGGGATCGTCAGTCACGACCCCGTCGACGCCCCACGCCACGAGCCGCTCGGCTTCCGTGAGGGTGGACACCGTCCACGTCAGCACGTTCGTCCGCACGGCATGCATGTCGGCGACGTACTGCTGGGTCAGCGCGTTGCGACCGATCGACACACCCCACAGCCGGAGCGATACGGCAGTCGCAGGATTCACGGCCGCTGTGTCGATGAGCACGAGCGGGATTGCCGCATCGACGCGCCTCATGGCGATGAGCTGCTGCGCGTCGAACGAATAGCCGAGTACGCGCGCTTGAAGCGCATGCTTCCGGATCAGCCTTGCCGCGTCGGTGCCGGCGGGGCCTGTCGATGGCTTTATCTCGGGGGCGAGCAGGCTCTCGGCCCCGTAGCGCTGGAGATACTCGTCGAACAGCGGGACGCGCTGTGGCGAAAAGATGTCGGGACGATAGACTTGGGCAGCATCCAATGTGGCGATCTGGGCGAGCGTGAGGCTCGAAACGTTTCCGAGGGTCACGCCGGTCGTTCGGTCTACGGAATCGTCGTGTATTAGGACGAGCGCTCCGTCAGCGGTGCGCTGGATGTCCGTTTCGATGGCCGTCTGTGCGGCGGCCGCGGCATCAAAGGCAGCAAAGGTGTTCTCGGGTGCAGAGACGTTTCCTGATCCACGATGGCCGATGATGAGTGGGCGCGGCGCATCATTCCATGCAGTGTGCGGTAACGGCTCGGCAGCGCTGCAAGCGAGGAGGAAGAACGAGGCGATCGTCAGCGGAATCCTCATGCGCCGCCATGCTATCGCATGCGAACCGGATTCCGTCCGCGAGATGAAATGATGATCATGAGCAAGCTGCTGGAGCCTTCCCGGCCTCGGTCATCTGAAGCAAGGTGCCGCGAAGGTTCTGGCATGGATTTCGGAGTTCGGAAGGTCTTTGGCTGCGATGCACGTGTCGGAGATCGGGGACTCCTGCATTTCCGCGGACAAGTTCCTCATGTTCCACTTGCTTCATGGGCCCGGTCCCTACCTGGTGAACGGTCCTCGCCCGTGATATAGGGCTTCCAGCAAAACGGGAATCGAGCGCTGCCGTTGGGTCAATGGTGCACTGGCACGAACACGCTCGCCTTCGTCGATCACCGCGCTAAGCGCGCATGCGGCGTGAGTCCCCGTCACGCCGGATGAATGGCCGCCGGGGGAAACTTGCGCGTCCTGCTACTGAACCAGTTCTTCCACCCCGACCTCTCCGCTACATCTCAAATCGCGACCGACCTCGCGGAGGATCTCGCAGCCTCCGGTGTCGAGGTGACCGCGCTCTCGGGACGCGGAAGCTACCTGGGCGGACAGCAGCTCGGCGCGCGCGACGAGCATCGTGGGATCCGGATCGTTCGGGCATCCGCGACGTCCCTCGGGAAGCGAACTCTCCTGCATCGCGGCATGGACTATGCGAGCTTCTACGCAACAGCGGGCGCCGCTCTCGCGAGGCTTCCCCGGCACGACGTCATCATTGCGATGACGACGCCGCCTCTGATTGCGGCGGCCGCCGCTGCGCTGAAGGGGCCGAAGCGAAGCCGGCTCGTGTACTGGGTTCAGGATCTCTATCCCGACGTAGCGGTCGCCTTCGGCGCGCTCGGACCACTTTCGCCGATCACGCGCATGATGGCCGCGACCTCCCGGGCGGTGATGCGCCGCGCGGATCGAGTGGTGGTGCTCGGGGAAGTCATGGGAGAGCGCTGCATCGCGTCCGGTGCCGACCCGGCCCGCATCAGCATCATCCCGAACTGGGCGGACGCCGCCGCCGTCTATCCCGTCGCGCACGAGCACAACTCGCTCCGCTATGGCCTCGCAAATGGCGCACGCACGGTCGTCATGTACTCGGGGAACATGGGCTTTGCGCATGACATCGCGACGCTCCTCGACGCTGCGCGGAGGCTGAGGAATCGGCGGGACGTCGTGTTCGTGTTCGTTGGCGACGGCGCCAGAAGGCCCACCGTCGAGGCTGCGGCGAAGGAGCTGCCGAACCTGCGGCTAGAGCCCTACCAGGCCCGCGAGCAGCTCGCGGAGTCGCTTTCAGCGGGCGACCTCCATCTCATCGGGCTCTCGCCCGAGATCGAAGGCCTCATCGAGCCGTCGAAGCTCTATGGGATCATGGCCGCGGGTCGACCCGCGCTGTTCGTCGGGCCGGAGCGGAGTGAAGTCGCGCGCACGATCGCGCGCCACGATTGCGGGCGTGTCCTGCGAAATGGGGATGCCGAAGGACTAGCGTCGGCCATCGTCGAGCTGGCGGACGCTCACGATCTGCGCATCGCGATGGGCGAGCGCGCGCGGGCAGTGCTCGAGCAGCGCTACGCGCGCGGGGTGGCAACCGCGCGATTCAAGGGAGTTCTCGAGGAGTTGTGCGCTGTGCCGGTTGTCGCGGGCGCAGCTACGTCCTGACAACGTCGAGGGCGCCGTTCACCCTGGCTCGCTTTTCCCAGGGGTGTCCCCCGGTCCCCCTATGGCGCTTGTCTGCCCGCATGCTAGAAGGGCGCTTGCACCAGTGGTGCAGGTGCACCGAGGCGGGAGCAGCAGCAAGGCCGGGGGGCCGCAGCACATGATCCGGATCAGAAATTGCTACGCGGACGCCCTGTTCGCGGTCAGGGACACGCGTCGGAGGCGGGCATGAGAGCCGCCGCCCTCGCCTTCATCGCGTCCACCGCCACGGGCGCGGTCCTTACTCCGCTCGTGCGCGAGCTCGCGCGTCGACGCGGACTGCTCGATCACGCCCTCACCTCGCGCAAGATTCACGGCAAGCCGATCCCGCGGCTCGGGGGAATCGCCATCGCCCTGGCGTTCTTCGCCCCGCTCGTCGCGCTGTTCTTCGTGAACAGCGAGGTGGGCCGTCAGTTCTACGCGATGCCGCGCCGCGCGTTCGGCCTCTTCGCAGGCGGGCTCGCCATCGCCTTGCTCGGTGTCATCGACGACCTCAAGGGCGCGAACGCGCGGACCAAGTTCGCGGTCCAGTTCGCGGTCGCCGGGCTCATGTACTGGCTCGGATACCGCATCGACGTCATCGCGAACCCGTTCGGCGCGGACATCCCGCTCGGCCTCCTGGGGCTGCCATTCACGCTGCTCTGGATCGCCGGCGTCATCAACGCGCTCAACCTCATCGATGGCCTCGATGGACTCGCGGGCGGGGTGGCGCTCATCGCCGTGGTCACCACCTGCGTCGTCGCCCTGCGTGGCGGCGCTCCGCTCATGGTGCTCTTCACGGCCGCGCTCGCCGGAGCGGTGCTCGGGTTCCTCTTCTACAACTTCAACCCCGCGACCATCTTCATGGGCGACACGGGGTCGATGTTCCTGGGGTTCGTGCTCGCCACGACCGCCATCCAGACGAACCGGGCGTCCTCCAGCGCGGTCGCGATCATCGTCCCCATCATCGCACTCGGCATCCCGATCGCCGACACGCTCCTCGCCATGGCCCGGCGGGCCGCGCGGGGCGCGCCGCTCTTCTCGGCGGACCGCGGGCACATCCACCACCGGCTCCTCGCCCTCGGGCTCGGCCACCGGCAGACGGTGCTCGTCATCTACGGCGCCTCCGCCCTGCTCGGCGCCGTCGCGGTCTCGGTCGCCTACGCGTCGGCGTCGCAGGCGATCTGGTTCCTCCTCGCGCTCGCCGCGGTCGGCTACCTCGCGCTTCGGCACCTCGGCTTCGTGAGCGTGAAGCTCGAGGACACGCAGCGGATGCTCGTGGATCGCAGGCGTAACCTCGAGCTGCGCGGGGCCATTCGGCGGCTGGGCGCGACGCTCCGGGAGGCGCGCGGGCTCGATGACGTCTGGACCGCGCTGCAGCTCGGGGCGGCGGTCCTGGGCGCGCGAGCGGTCGCGCTGCACCTCGCGGACGACGCGGCGAACGCGGACGCGTACACGCACGGGTTCGACGCGCCGGCGGCGGACGAGCTCTTCCGGGCGCGCTACGGGGTCCTGCCCGAGCGGCCGGGTGACCGGCACGTGGAGCTCGGCTGGAACGACGGGCGGACCTCGATCGACCGGGACACCGAGATCGCCGTCGAGCTCCTCTGCGAGCACCTCGCCGACGCGCTCGAGCGTATCGACCGGCCTGCGACACTGACGCCGCTCGACGGCCTCCGGCGGGCGGTGGGGTTCAGGCGCTGACCGTCGTCCGCTCACCCTTCGACAAGGGTGAGCGGATCCTCCTTGGCTCGCGGTCGGACCTCGTTCATCGGCTCGCATTGAGCCTGTCGAACCGCGAGCGGACGGCGGGGCGAGGGCGAGCGGAGGCGTTCCGGGTTATGACTCCCGGCCGATGCCCCCCCGCCCGCCCACCTCTGTCCTCCGCCGCCTGGGCGGCCTCCTGCGCGAGGAGCTGCCGGCGCTCTCCCTCGGCACCGTCCTCCTCGTGGCCGGCGCGGCGCTCGCGCTCGTCTACCCTCAGGGCATCCGGCTCATCGTGGACGGCGCCATCGCGGGGAAGGATCCGCGCTCGGTCACCCGGGCGGCGGGCGTGCTCGCGGTCATCGCCGTCGTCCAGGGTCTCGCGATAGCGGGGCGGCACCTGCTCTTCTCGCTCGCGGGAGAGCGCGGCGTGCGGCGCGTGCGCGAGCGGCTCTACCGGAGCCTCCTCGATCAGGAGATCGGCTTCTTCGACGCCTCCCGCACCGGCGAGCTCATCTCCCGCCTGGGCACCGACTCCGCCACCATCCAGAGCCTCGTCGCGGCGAACGTGTCGATGGTCTTCCGCCACGCCATCACCGCGCTCGGCGGTATCGGCCTCCTCTTCGTCACCTCCCCGCGCCTCACGGTGGTGATGCTCCTCGTCGTGCCGCCCATCGCGGTCGGCTCGGTGTTCTACGGCCGCAAGGTCCGCGCGCTCGCGCGCCACTACCAGGACGCGCTCGCCGACGCCTCGCACGTCGCCGAGGAGTCGCTCTCCGCGATGCGCACGGTGCGGGCCTTCAACGCCGAGCATGCCGAGCGCGGCCGCTACGACGCCGCCATCGCCGCCTCGTACGACGCCGCGCGCCGCCGGGCGCGGGCGGGCTCGCTCTTCATGGGCGGTGCCTCGGCCGGCGTCTACCTCGCCATCGCCGCGGTGCTCGGCTACGGCGGCCAGCTCGTCGCGCGCGGAGATCTCTCCGCCGGCGCGCTCACGGCGTTCCTCGTCTACACGCTCCTCATCGCCATGAGCCTCGGCGGCCTCGCCGATCTGTGGGCCGAGGCGATGAAGGGCATCGGGGCCGCGGAGCGGGTGTTCGCGCTCATGGACCGAGTGCCGGAGATGCCGGTCGCCGGCGGCCTCCGGCCGGCGCGCTGGGACGGGCGGATCGCGCTCGAGGGCGTGCGCTTCTCCTACCCGAGCCGCCCCGACGTGGAGGTGCTGGGCGGGATCGATCTCCACATCGCAACGGGCGAGATGGTCGCGCTCGTCGGCCCCTCCGGCTCGGGCAAGTCCACCGTCGCGGCGCTCCTCGGCCGGCTCTACGACCCGCTCGCCGGGCGGCTCACGCTCGACGGCCACGACCTTCGCTCCCTCGATCCCACCTGGCTGCGGGCGCAGATCGGCGTCGTCCCGCAGGAGCCCACGCTCTTCTCGGCCTCGGTGGAGGAGAACGTGCGCTACGGCCGGCCGGACGCGACGCACGAGGAGGTCGTGGCAGCCTGCCGCGCAGCCCACGCCGACGCCTTCGTGCGCGGGTTCCCGGAGGGCTACGCGACGCGGGTGGGCGAGCGGGGCCAGCAGCTCTCCGGCGGCCAGCGCCAGCGGCTCGCCATCGCTCGCGCCGTCCTCAAGGACCCGCGCATCCTCCTCCTGGACGAGGCGACGAGCGCCCTCGATGCGGAGTCCGAGGCGCTCGTGAAGGACGCGCTGGCGCGTCTCATGACCGGCCGCACCACCGTGATCATCGCCCACCGGCTCTCGACGGTGGCGAGCGCCGATCGCGTGGTGGTGATCGAGGGTGGCTTGATTGTGGAGTCGGGCCCCCATCGCGAGCTCGTGGCGCGTGGTGGCCTGTACCAGCGGCTCGTCGAGCGTCAGCTGCGCGCGGGGTAGACGCCGGACGGAAGGGCCGGTACCCTGCACGTCCAGTCCGGGGGGTGCCGGACGGGCTGTCCATGTCGGGCCGCAGCGGTCCCGCTCGTCCTGCGCCAGCCGGGGACGGCGATCCGGAACAGGGCGTGCCGTTCTTCGCGGCCAGACGCTCCAGAAGTGAACAGATGCTCGACCGAGTCCTGATCGTGTGCGTCGGCAACATCTGCCGGAGCCCCATGGCGGAGGCCCTCCTGCGCGCGCGGTTCGCGGCGCGGGGGCGCGGCCGCGTAGAGTCGGCGGGGCTCGGCGCGCTCGAGGGACGGGGCGCCGACCCGATCGCGGTGGCCCTCCTGGCGGAGCGCGGGATCGACCTCACGCCCCACCGGGCGCGGCAGCTCACCCCCGAGATGCTTGCGGCGGCGGACCTCGTGCTCGTGATGGAGTCGGGTCACCAGCGGCAGATCGAGGCCATGGCGCCCTCGGTGCGCGGCCGCGTGCACCGCATCGGAAAGTTCGGAGGGTTCGACGTGCCGGATCCGTACCACCTGCCCCGTGCTTCCTTCGAGTCGGCCCTGGCGCTCATCGAGCGCGGCCTCGAGGACTTCGACCGCGCGTTCTGGAGGACGCCGTGAGCGCGCTCGCTCGCTCGACCATCCTCGGCCTCGCCGCGCTCGGCCTCCTCGCCACGGGCTGCCGCTCCATCTCTCCCGGCCTCCAGTTCAAGCCGGACAAGCTCGAGGCGCGCGGCACCGCCGAGCAGCCCATCGCGATCGTGCCCATCTCGTCCAAGGTGCTCGTCGAGCAGGCAGAGGCGCGCGTCCGCGCCGCGAGCGCGCGCCCGAAGGACCCGCTGGCAGACCAGGCCGCGAGCTGGCAGTACCGCATCGCGCCGTACGATGTGCTGTCCGTCATCGTGTGGGATCACCCGGAGCTCACCATCCCGGCCGGCGAGTTCCGCGCGGCTGAGACCTTCGGCAACGCGGTGCAGGCGGACGGGACGATGTTCTACCCGCACGTCGGGGTGATCGAGGTCGGTGGCAAGACTCTCCCCGAGGTCCGCGTCCTCATCGCCGAGCGGCTGCGCAAGTACATCGAGAACCCGCAGCTCGACGTGCGCATAGCGGCGTTTCGCGGGCAGCGCGTGGAGGTGACGGGCGAGGTGGTGCAGCCCACCACGCTGCCGATCAGCGACGTGCCGCTGCGCGTGCAGGACGCGATCGCCGCCTGTCGCGGGCTCGCGCCCGGCGCCTGGACGCGTGGCGTCGCGCTCACCCGCGAAGGCCGCACCTACCGGCTCGACCTGCAGGCCTTCTACGACGAGGGCGATCGCTCGCAGAACTGGCTCCTCAAGGACGGCGACGTGCTGCACGTGCCATCGCGCGAGGAGAACAAGGTCTTCGTGCTCGGCGAGGTGATGCGCCAGTCCTCGAAGCTCATGGCGCGCGGCAGGATGACGCTCGCCGAGGCGATCGGCGACTCCGAGGGCTTCTCGGCGGTGTCCTCGAACCCAGGCGAGGTGTACGTCTTTCGGGGCCGCTACGACGCGCCGCGCGTGTACCGGCTGAACGCCTCGAGCGCCGACGCCATGCTGCTCGCCACCCAGTTCCAGCTCGAGCCGCTCGACGTCGTCTACGTGGCGCCGTACGGCCTCACCAACTGGAACCGCGTGGTGACGCAGATCCTCCCGACCATCCAGGGCATCTGGCAGAGCGTCGATCTCGCCAACCGCGGCCAGAACGTGCTCCAGGGGAACTAGTCCAATGTCGAAGCACGGAGACGTGGCCCTCGAGGTCGTCCCGAGGTCGGCGCCGCCGCCGGAGGAGCTGCCGGTGCCCGACGTGGGGGATGAGGACGAGGTCTCGCTCCGCGAGTACCTCGACGTGATCGTCGCGAACCGCTGGCTCATCGCGGCGGCCACCGCCGCCGCGGTCGTGATCGGCGGCGCGTACGCGCTCCTCGCGACCCCCGTCTACCGCTCCGACGTGCTCGTCCAGGTCGAGCAGAAGAAGGCCGGCCTCGGCCTCGGCGATCTCAGCGACGTGTTCGGCGAGAGCTCGCCGGCAGAGACGGAGATCGAGATCCTCCGCTCGCGCGCGCTGGTGGGCGCGGTCGTGGACGAGCTCCGGCTCGACCTCGTAGCGCGGCCGCGCCGCTTCCCTCTCGTGGGAGGCGCCGTCGCACGCACCTACCGGGGCGAGGAGCCCCGCGGCGCCGTTCTCGGCCTCGGCGCGTTCGGCTGGGGGGGCGAGCGGATCGCGCTCGGCCGCCTCGAGCTCTCGCGAGCGCTCGCCGACGAGAAGTTGACGCTCGTCGCGGGCGAGGGCGGCGCCTACCGCGTGGAGGGTGAGGACGGACGAGCGCTCGCCCAGGGCAAGGTGGGCGAACAGGTCTCAGGCGGCGGGCTCGAGATCTTCGTCGCCGATCTGCTCGCCAGGCCGGGGACGGAGTTCCGCATCTCGCGCCGCCCGCGCGACGAGGTCGTGCAGGGCCTGCAGCAGAACCTGCGCATCTCCGAGAAGGGCAAGAAGACCGGCGTGCTGCAGCTCGTGCTCGAGGGTCCGGACCGCGCCGGCATCGCCGCGATCCTCGACTCGCTCTCGCGCAAGTACCTCCGGCAGAACGTGGAGCGGAAGAGCGCCGAGGCGCAGAAGACGCTCGAGTTCCTGGACGAGCAGCTGCCCGCGCTGCGCTCGAAGCTGGAGGGCGCGGAGGTCGAGCTCGAGCGGTACCGCGCGCGCGACGGCGCCGTGGACGTCACGCTCGCCACCCAGGCCGCCCTGCAGCGCGTCGTCGAGGTCGAGAAAGGCATCTCCGAGCTGCAGGTCGAGTACGCCGCGCTCCGGCAGAAGTTCACGGAGAGCCACCCGGTGCTGGTCGCGATGCGAGACAAGCTCTCCCGGCTCGCGGAGGAGCGCGCGCGCATCGACAGGCGCATGAAGGATCTGCCCGAGGCGGAGCTCGAGTCCGCCCGGCGGCTGCGCGACGTGAAGGTCGCGAACGAGCTCTACCTCACCCTGCTCAACCGCGCGCAGGAGCTGAAGATCGTGAAGGAGGGGACGATCGGCAACGTCCGCATCCTCGACGCGGCCATCCTCCCCGCGAAGCCCGTCGCGCCCCGCAAGGCGATGGTGCTGCTCCTCGCCCTCTTCCTAGGCGCCGCCGGCGGCGTCGCGATCGCCTTCGCGCGCCGCGCGCTCGATCAGGGCATGGAGGACCCGGAGGCGATCGAGCGGGCCACGGGCGTCGGCGTGCACGCGAGCATCCCGCGCTGCGAGGGGCACGCGGAGGGCGAGCGTCGCGCCATCAAGGAGTGCCGCGCCGTCCCCGTGCTCGCGGCTACGGAGCCGGCGAACATGACCGTCGAGGCGCTCCGCAGCCTGCGGACGAGCCTCCAGTTCGCCCTCTTCGAGGCGCGCAATCCGATCGTGACCATCGGCGGTGCGGCGCCGGGCGTCGGCAAGTCGTTCGTTACGGTGAACCTCGCCCACCTGCTCGGCGAGTCCGGCAAGCGGGTCGTGGTGGTGGACGCTGACCTGCGCCGCGGCTACCTGCACCGCCACCTCGGCGTCCCCCGCGCGCCCGGGGTCTCGGACGTCCTCGGCGGGCAGGTTTCGCTCGACGAGGCGCTGCGCGAGACGGGGAGCGACAACGTTCGTTTCCTCTCGACCGGCCGGATCCCCCCGAACCCGGCGGAGCTCCTCGGGAGCGAGCGCTTCCAGCGCCTCCTGGCCGAGCTCGCCGGCCGCTTCGACGTGGTGCTGGTGGACACGCCGCCCATCCTTGCGGTCACCGACGCGGCGCTCGTCGCGCGGCACGCCGGCGTGAACCTGCTCGTGCTGAAGTGGGGCTCCCATCCCCTCCGCGAGGTGGTCGCGGCGCTGCGCGCGTTCGGCCGCGGGGGCGCGCGGGTGCACGGGATCGTTCTGAACTCCGTCTCGGTCGAGCGGGGTCTCGGGCGGGGGAGCGCGTACCACTATCAGTACCGGTACGCGATGGCGCCGAGCGAGGACGAGTGAGCGAGTTCCGGCGGTTTGCCAACGGGATCGCGCCTGGCTCGCTCAGGGACGAAACCGCACCTGCTTCGAGGCGGTGCTAATCGGTTCCGCGAAGGTCTTCAACGCGAGCACCGCCGTCGGAGGACACGCCCGAATGATCTGCTCGCGGCATCGGCCGGCGGGGTATTCCTTTCGTGGAACCGCCTGTCGCCGTGATTGTGCGCGATACGGAGTCGTTGAGCGCGGTTCGTGCCGACCCCGCCGGTGAACCGTCTTGCGCACCGTGTTGGGCCTCGAGTCCGAACGCCGCGATCCGCCGATCTTGCCGAAGCAGTGGTGCGCCGGACCGCGCACTCGCATCGCGGACGAGAGCGAGGTACTGGGCCGTGACCCGCTCCCACGTATAAGTGGCCGCTACGATGAGAGCGGCTCGGGTCCCCATGCTTTTCACGTCAGGTCCTCCCCTTTCGATCCGTTGGATGTGCCTACGGACATCGGACGAAGTTGAGAAGAACAAACCTGAATCCCGCAGCACCTCCCTGTTGAACGGGTTGTCGTGGGCAATCACGATGTTCCGGCAGGCCATGGCCTCGAGCAGCGAAGGATTCGTGCCGCCGACGCTGTGGCCGTGCAGGTATGCGGCGGCGTGATAACGCAACGCGCGCAGCACTCCGGGATCGAAGACCGTTCCGATGAATCGGACGTGTTCGCCGCGATGCGCGAGAAGTTGGCGCACGTAGCGATTGGGCTTGTCGATGTTGCCCAAGATCACGAGCGGACGCCCGCAATCGGAAGCCTCGAAACCTTCGATGAGCTCCAGCAGATTGTTCTCGGGCTCGAGACGGCAGACCACGATGTAGTACTCGCCCTCGACCAGACCCCATCGCCGAAGAGGCGAGTGGTCGGGGATGCTCTCGAGGCGGGGTGCGCCATAAGCGATGGTCGATATCACCGCAAGGCGTCCGTATCGGTCACGCAGGTATCTCGCGATCGCCTCCGAGTCGGCTATCACGCGATTAGCGAAGATGACTGACAGTGCCTCGGCGAGCTTGAGGTAAGCGCGCCCCACGAAGCTCCACTTGGATCTCCTCCACTCGAGGCCATCGGTGTTCATCCATACCTGGGCCCCAAACAGTCTCGGAACCCAGGCCATGAACCCGCCGCCCGTTCCCAGCATGTACACCACATCGTACTGACCGCGGCAAAGGGACAGGCACTTGACGTCCCACCCCAGTTGATCGAATGGCTTCGGAGCATTCGACACGACGAAACGCAACCTGACATCGCGGTAGACGTGGTCCGGCTTCGCGGTGCTCGAGGGACAGAAGACGGTCACGTGAATACCTGCACCGGCCAAGCGAACCGCGAGCTCTTCGGCGAAGGTCTCGAACCCCCCGTAGCGAGCCGGGATGCCACGTGTGCCTAGAATCGCAAGCTTCATGTCCACCGTCCCCCAGAAGCTCTGGCGTGCGGCGGAAATGACAGCGCCGCAGCCCACCGATCCGAGAGCGCGGAGGTCGGTCCGGGGCGAGGCACCGGCGAGTGGACGACGGTGGCGACTCCCCTCCCGCACTCCACAGCACTCGATGAGACGGCATCATAGGCATGCCACTAGACTCATCGCGCGCGGATTGCGGGTGAGGCGCCACGCAGCGGCCCGTGTAGTTGCTTCGCGGAAGCGGTCCTGAATAGGGGGTCGAGCGAGCATCCGAGCGCGCGTTTGACCCCGTTCGTCTCGTTGACGAGCGAACCGCTGACGTGGCGCACTCGTTGGCAATGGCGCTGCTGGGCACGCTTCTCCTCAGCTACTGGGGGCTCCCCGGGCCGGCATGGCTGCTCATGTCCCTCGCGCTGAGCGCCTATGCAGTCACGCATGGTGTCGCTTTCGTCCGGCCGGCGCGCTCGTCCATCCTCTTGTTCGCAGCGCCCATTGGGTTCGGATTCGCGGGATTCGCGAGCCATCCACTCGGCGACGCTGCGAAGGACGTCTGGTACTTCAGCAAGCCCGTCGTCGAGATCGCGTTCGGTCTTCTCATGGCTGCCAAACTTGGGGTGCGCCGCTGCCTGTGGGTGATGATCGGAGCTGCGGCCATCGTCTCGCTGGACTATGTCGTCAGAGTGCTCTTGTTGCTTCCCGAGTATCTGGCCAACAGCGTCGGCGCCAACCGCACGCTCTTCGGAACAGGCAGCTTCCTGTCGTTGCTCGCCTGCGTCATCGCCCTGGACCCGGACCTTCGACGCCGACTCGCGTTCGAAGCGCCGCTCCAGGTCTGGGCGCTGCGTGTCACCGTCATCGTCAGCCTGGTCGCGCTCGGGCTAAGCCGCTCCAGGACGCTCGGCGTTCTCCTGACGTTGTTCGTCCTTCTTCGCGCGGTTCGGGTGGTCTCCCGCAGCGGTTCGGCCCGTTTCGCCTCGAGCCTGGGTCTATTGACGGCGGGCGTCCTGACGTTGACGCTGAGCTGGTCCGGTGTCGCCGAAATCGGCAGTCCCGAGTCCGTGCTCACGCCGCCTGAGGAGGTCGTCGTGAGCGATGAGTATCTCACCGACACGGACGTCAACACTCACTGGCGTGGATTCGAGTCGCTGATGGCGTTGCTCCAGTACGGATCGTTCGGAGCCACTCAGAAAGTGGTGGGAGGCGGTTTCGGTCAGAAGGTAGAACTCGACAAAATGCGGGAGCTCGCTGGCGAGCAGTTCGATGCAATCCCGGTCCTGCACAATGGGTTCCTGTACGTTCTGGTGAAGACAGGTCTGGCCGGGGAGCTCCTCTTCGTGGCGGCGCTCGCCAGCTTGTTGCGCGCCCTATCACCACGGAGAGGAGAGGTCACGGGCCCGCGCGTCTCGGCGACGACCGCTTTCTGGCTCGTCGCCGCCTTAGCGCTCACATCGATGGTCATTTCCGGCCCGTACAACAAGTCGGAGTTGTTGCCACTGCTCATCCTCTGTGGCGTGTACGCCTCGATGACCGCAGCGGGTGGCCAATCCCCGAGCACGTCTCCTGCTCCAGTCATCGGCGCATAGCCGTCACAGCGAAAGGTCGTCCGACCCGCACGGCTGCATGTAGCTGGAGCATTCCTACCCGGCGTCCCAGCAAAGGCCAGCGCGAGCGGCAGCCTTCGCCTCACTTGAAGGCCACAACGAGCCGCCGAGCAGCGCGTAGCGCCATTCGCCGCGGCCAAAGATGTGAGCGCGCCTGCGCAGCCGCAGCGCGAGAGCCGATCGAAGCTTCGCCTCGCCTGAAATTGCGCCATGAACTCGCTCGCGGATTCGCCGCGCCTCTTCGCGTCCAACGTCGAGGATGTTGGACGTCTTTGACGAGCCATGCACGCGAAACGCGCTGAGGAACCGGGGCAGGCGCGCGAACGTAGCGCCGTCCATCGCGAGCCGCGCGACGAGGTCCACATCCATCGCGAACCTGAGCGACACATCCAAAGGGAGAACGCGAACGAGACGCTCGCGACGGATGAACATGGAAGGTTGATGAAGATCGAACCCGAGTCGCACGAACGCCTCCACGGAAAAGTCGTCGAAGCGGTGCTCGCGAATCAGGGCGCCGGTCGCGTCAACCGTGATTCCGTAGCCGAACACCACGTCCGGTCGATCAAGCGCAGAGAAGCGGCGCAGGACTGCCTCGAATGCCCCAGGAATGTAATAATCATCGGAATTGATCCAGGCGACGAACTGCCCGGTCGCTTCACGAAAGCCTTCGTTCAGGGCGGCGGTCTGGCCGCCGTCTCTTCCCGAATGCCACGAAGCGAGGCGATCCCCGAACGAGCGGATGACGTCGATCGATCCGTCCGTGCTGCCCCCGTCCTTGATGATGTATTCCAACCTCCCCACGCCACACTGGCCGAGCACCGAGCGTATCGCGGAGGGAAGAAACGCAGCCTGGTTGTAGGACGGCGTGACGATCGTGAACAGCAGGGGCGAGGGGGTCATCTAGGTGCGCTCCATCGACGGGCCTGGTCACCCGCCGGAAGAAGTCGACGCTCCTGCGCCCAAAGATAGAGAGACCCGCCGAGCATGCTGACGGTCACGACCGACGCGACGCCCAACACCGTGATCTGCGGGCGAATGAGCACGAGGCCCGTCCCCCCAAGCACGTTGAGCGCGGACTGTACGAAGTGATGAACGAAGATCTGGCGCGTACGCGCGAGCCCGAGGAGGGCGTAGTAGGACGGGACGACCAGCAGGCTAGCGAATGCCCCCACAGCGACGATGCGGAACGCCGCAGGTATGCCGGGCTCGAACCTGTCGCCAAGCCAGAGGTCGAAGATCGGCCCCGCTGCCAGCGCGGCCGCGATCCACGCTGGGGCCCCGAGGAGCAGCACGAGCCGCCGGCCATTGAGGCACACGTCCTTGGCGCGTTCCAGGGACTCGGGTCCCGGAAGCGCGGCGCTGCGACTGATCTCCGGCGTGATCGCGCGAAAACCGGCCTCGAACAGCGACCTGAACTGCATCGCGGAGTTGAAGCCGATCTCGAGAACTGGAACCGCCGCGACTCCCACGAACCGAGATACGAGCACACGATTGAACGGATGAAGCAAAAGCACCAGCACGGAGCCGCCGAACACGCCGGATGAGATCCTGAGCATTCCGAAGATCCGGTCCCATTCGAGCCGTGCAGCTGAAAATGACCGAAACGGAACGTGACGTCGGATGCACTGCACATACGCTGCGGCCATGCACACCTGTCCGACGGCCGTGCCGACGAGGAAGCTAACGAGACCTCCTCCACGCCAGAGCAGCGTCGCCGTGAAAGCGAACGCCACCACGCGCCCCGCGGTGTCTACGCCGACGGAGAGATCCAACCGACGGAGCCCCGACACTGCTGAGGCGAGAACCTGAAGCCAGAGGCTCCCGATCGTGAGGACCGCGACGAACGGCATCGCTTGGCGGGCCTGGACCGCGCTCGCGCCCGCGATCCCCGCTCCGGACACCAGTAGTTCGCCGAAGAGAACGAGTCCAGCTCCGGCGACCAGACCAGTCGCTGTAACGAGGGCCAGGGCGCCGCGGATGATCGATGCGACGCCGAGCAGTGCGCCGCGCCGGTGCTCCTGCGCGACCATGTAGGTGACGGCTGGCCCGATGCCGAAGCTGGTGAGCTGCGCCAAGCTCAGGACGGTCGACACCAGAAGCCATACGCCGAAGCGCTCGTATCCAGCGTAGGACAGGTAAACCGGATAAGACAGCGCGGTAAGCGCAACCGTGGCTGCCGTCGCAGCCGTGGCTGCGACGAAGTTGACGCGAAAGCGTGATCGCATCAGGCCCAGCATGCGCACGCGGTCGGCGAAGGGGGTTGGGGCCTGGACCGTCATGAGGCGATGGGTGGAACCCTCTCGAGACGATGGTCGCCGCGCAGATCCGGGCCGGACGCCTCGAGTGCGGCGGCGTACGCCGCGGCCGTTCGGGCGGCTGCGTTCGTCCAGGTGCATTGCGCGAGAATCCGGGAGCGAAGGGCGTACGATCGGGGAGACTCAAAAGCATGAAGTATGGCGCTCCGCAGCGAACCCTCGTCACCGGCAGTGCAGTACGTCGCGTCGGAGGCGAAGTATTCGACGGTGTCGCCGTTCGGCGTGATGACCAGGTTGCAGCCCATCGCCGCCGCCTCGAGGCTTGACAGCCCCGTCGTCTCCATCCAACTCGCGAGCACGTGTACGCGGGCGGAACGATACAGCGATGGAAGTTGCGCCTGCGGCACGTATCCCAAAAAGTGAACGTCGGACCCTGCTTCGGCGACGACTCTCCGAAAGTAGCTCGCGGAGTTCGGGCCAGGCTTGCCCGCCAGCACGAGGGAGAGGCCCGTGTGGCGCAACGCACGTACGAGCGTAAGCTGCGCCTTGGCCGCGTCGATGCGCGCGACGCATAGGATGCAATCGCGGAATCGCGGATCAGGAGTGACGGTCTCTGGGTCGACGAGGAATGCGTCGGAGACCGCGTTGGGGATCACGCAATACGGTCTGTCGACTCGTGCGTCTGGGAGCCACACGTGGATCCGCCGCAGCTCGCTCTCCGAGTTGGGGAGAAGGACGTCCGCTGAGGAAAGTAGCTCCGCGAGAGCCCGTCGGTATCCTTTCAGCAACACGCGGGTGAGTCCGCGCGTCCACCTCCGATTTTTCACCGCCTTTGCGAGAAGCTTCACGTATTCGATGGTGGGAGGTTCGGAGCGACGCAAAATGGCTCTCAGAAGCGGCGGTCTCGATGCCCGCTCGAATTCCGTCATTGGGCAGAAGATCGGGGAGAGCGCTACCGTTCGGCCGGCGCGTTTCGCGTGACGGAGCTGAACGAGAGACTCATCAGGGCGAGTGACGTTGAAGATGTGGACGACGTCTACGCCGCCCAGCGGTGGGCACAGATCGAGTGACACCTCGGCGACGAGACCAAGCGCCCGCAGCGCGCGCGCCGTCTCGGCGACCTGCACGGTGTCTCCCCCGGGCTCAGTGAAGAGATCGCGCCGGGACATCAGGAGGATGCGCATGTGGAGCTCGTGTGCGTCGCCGTCGGCAGAGAGGGCCAACCCGAGGGAGACTCGTGATCCCGCTCCCGTAACGAGGTCTCGGCGCCCTGCATGGCGGGCCGCGTCCTTACGGCCTTCCCTCGACGGGGTTGGCTCGTCCGAGGACAGGCGTGGAACCCGCCTCGCCTTCTCGGTGGTTCGTCTGCGCCAGCTTATCGAGAATCCCGACCGAGCGAAGGGAGGAGGTCACCGCGGTGGCGCCACCACTCTTCAGCCACTCGAAACTCATTGCGGCGAGGAACCCGAGAAGCGCTACACCGATCAGCGTCTGAAGACGCTTGGGACGTGCGTGCAGCGTCGGCAGGGCGGGCGGATCCAGCACGAGGAACGTCGACACGTCGCGAGCCTCGTTCGCCTTTGCCCCCTCGAGGCGCTCGAGCGCGTACACGAGGGTTACTTCCGCCACCTTCCGGTCGCGATACAGTTTCTCGAATTCAGCGCGTAGTTTTGGGACCTCGAGCGCGGCCGGGAATAGTCCGTTGCGAGAGCCGGTCCCACGACGGTTGCTGCGCTTGTCAGTCTGCGCGGGGGCTGCTGGCGAAGGTTCCTCGAGCTCGCGAAGATTCTCCCGCATGACCCAGAGCTGCGACTCGAGCTGGCGGGTCGTGGTCTCGTCACCCGCGGAGAAGGTGCGCGCGTAGTCGAGCTCGAGCTGCTTCGTGATTCGTTGGCTATTGAGCGCTGCGAGGGCAGAGACCACCGCTCGCGCCTGCGTGTCGAGATCCACGATCTTGTACTGTTCCTGAAACTCCCTCATGCGTGACGCAGCATCGTCCGACTGCTGACGCAGCTCAGCGACGCGCTTCTCGAGGAACCGCACCTCCTCCGAGGCCGAGCTGACGCTGACCCGACGGAACACGCGGTTCGCATATTCTGCGAAGTAGGCCAGCATCGCCTGCACGAAGCGAGGGTCCTTGTCCTCGCAGGAGAGCTGGACGAGATTGGGCTTCGGCAGGGTCTCGACGTCGCAGTGGCGCCAGAGCGCGGCGCGCGTCTTCTCTTGGAACTTCTGTCTGTATCGGCTGCGCAGATCGAACTTGTCGATGACGGCGTCGCTAACCTCGATGCTCTGCAAGACCGCGGCGATTCTCGGGCCGTCGGCTCCGCCCATCGAGGACTCAAGCCCGGCCGCTAGCCCCCCGAGGTCCGTCCCTAGCACGCTCGAGATGCCCGACCTCTGTGGCTTCGCCGGGACTACCGTGAGGACGGAGCGATACCAGTTCGGTGCCAGGAGCGCGTACAGCCCCCCAAGCGCGGCGCTCGCGACCGTAACGAGTGCGATCCGCCTCAAGGCCGTTCGGCTGCGCAGAAAGGAGAGGTCCAGGGTGTGAGGCATGTGGGTCACTTCTTCGCGGCGAGCATTACCGCGACGCCGCTGACGAGGACGCTGGCGGTCCCGAGAACGATCTGCACGATCTCGGCCCGCGAGAAGTTGCGTTCCGAGACGACCAGCGACGAGCCCGGCTCTATCGCGAGGTCGCGGCTGTATTTTCGGGTTTCGCCGTTCGGTGTGATGATCCGCACGTCGGAAAGCGACTTGGCGAACCGGTTCCGGCCCCCCGCGAGCGCGAGGTATTGCTCGACTCCGAAGGTCGGGTTGTACGGGTACGAGCCGGGGGTGAACACCGCTCCCTGCACCAGGATGTTCCGGCGCTTGAAGGGGATGACGAGCGTATCGCCGAGCTCGACCGGCCGATCCACCTTCAGATCGCGGAGCATCACGAGCGAGTAGAGGTCCACGGGCAGCGCCTTGCCGCTGCGCAGCACGTACGAGCCGGTGAGATCCGCGAGCGGACCGACGCCGCCCACTCGCTCGAGCAACGTACGGACCGAGTCGCCCTCCACGAACGCCAGGCGACGAGTCGAGGCGGCCTCGTCGGGGACGGTTCCACCCGCGGCAGCCGGAGGCGTCACGCCCTTGATCGCCCCGACGACCATCACCGAGCGCTGCAGCTCGAGGTAGTCGGGGACGTGGACGGCGTCGTCGTGCTGGAGCTTTGCGGACGGGAGCTGGCCGTCCGCGGTGAACGGCAGGAGCTGCTGGTCCTGGCGATCGTCCGGGAGCCGGCGGACGATGCTCACCGGGAGCTGCCGGGTCGCGGTCGCGGCGAGGCCGCCGGCGACCTGCACCACCTCGGCGAGATCCCGCGCGCCGATGAGCTCGTACCGCCCCGGCCGGTTGACGGCGCCGTCGATCGTCACCGCCAGCTCCTCGAAAGGCACGCGCACGACGTCGCCGTCGAGGAGATAAGGGTTGTGCTTCACGTCGCCGGTGAGCGCGAAGAGGGCCAGGTCGGCCGCGGACGTGCTGCCGTCGCGTCGCCGGATCTCGACCACGCGCCGGGAGGACCTCGGCGCGGGGCCGCCCGCGCGGGCGACGACCGTCGCGACGCGGTCCACGGCGCGCGCCGCGTACGTGCCTGGCTCGCGCACGCCCGCGACCACCTGGACGAGAAACGTGCGTGGCTCGGCGAGCGCGACGTCGAAGCTGAGGCGTGGGTAAAAGCGGGCGACCGACCCGCGGATCGCGTTGCGCGCCTCGGCGAGCGTCTTGCCCTGCAGCGTCAGGTAGCCGATCTTCGGCACGAACGCCCGGCCTTCCAGATCGATGGTCACCCTGAGCCGGGAGTTCTGCAGGCCCCAGAAGTTCAGCTCGAGGACATCCCCCGCGCCGCAAACGTACCTCGCCGGATCGACGGGCTCGTCCACGGGGGCCTGGGCTCGGGTCCGGGGGATGAGCGCCGAGCGCTCCGCCTGAGCGCCGTCCAGGTCGCCGCGCGGCGTGGCAACGTCCGCCGTCGGCGGCGTTACGAGTGGCCCCGGCGCAGGCGCAGGCCCGAATTCGTCTTCGGGCGCCGCCTCGATCGCTCCGGGTTGCCTCGTCGTCTCGGGCCGCGCGCCTCGCTGGATCGTCTGCGCAAGCGCAGCGTTGCTCATCCAGAACACCGGCTGACAGCAGAGCAGCATCGCGAGGGCGCGGCGAAGTGGTGTGCTGTGCATGTCAGGCGTCCCGAGCGAGCGGCGTGCCGCTGGCCCGTTGCGGAGCAGGCTCCTCAGCGGCGGCCGCAAAGGTCCGGAGCATGTCAGGCACTCCGGGTGCTGACTTCAGGCGCATTTGAAACCCTGCGGACGATAGCGCCGCTTTCATTCGGCGATCCAGAGCCGGACCCACCGCGGCTACCTGATCAGGGTGCCGGAGAAACCATCGGGGGCGAAGGTTCGCGGCGTGTCAAACCGGAGACACAGCGAGAGGGCAAACCAGCCCGTGACAAAAGCGCGCGGGAGCAATTGTGTTGCCCCGGGCGGTGGACACGGCGCGGTCCTCCCGCGAGCAAGACAGGCGGACGGCTGGACGCGTCGATGGTGTGCACGCGCTCGCCGCCGCGTGGGTCGGGTAGGCAGAAGCCGGGCTGCTCGCCGAGGCGAGTCGCGGTCGAATTGCTGCGTGGCGAACGCGCAGGCGCACATGGGGAGAAGTTGCACTATCCGCGACGGGAGCGCCGTCGGCGACTCGCTGCCTCGATCTCGAGCGCGTGAACCGTGCCGGTGGCTGCGAGACCCGATGTCGATCATGCGTGTGGTTGCGGAGCCACGGGCAACTCGGCGCTCCGGCGAGCGCGTGTAGCGAGACGGCTCGCAAGGCCGCCACCAGCAACGGGCGCGCACGTTCTAGGCAGACGCTCGGGGCGACTGTTCCGCGCCGGCCGCTGGTGATACCCGTAGACGGTCACTGCACGCGGCGTGTGGGTACGCGAGTAGCCGCCTGCGCGGCGCCCGTGGCGCACGCGCGCGTCGAGCGCTCGCTCCCGGGAGGCGGATGAGGTCGGCTGGTCTCGCGTTCGTCTGCGCCGTGCTGACGGGCGCGGTCCTGACGCCCATCGTGCGGGCCGTCGCGCTGCGGCGCGGCGCTCTCGACGACGGCCTCAGTGCGCGCAAGATCCACGGCAAGCCGGTCCCGCGCCTCGGCGGGATCGCCATCGTGCTCGCCTGCGTGTTGGCGCTCGCCATCATCGCCGCCCTTCGAGAAGAGGCACGACGGGGGCTCGAGCCGGGGTGGCAGGCGCTCGCGCTTCCCGCGGGCGGTTTCGCCATCGCTGCCCTGGGGATCTTCGACGACCTCAGGGGCGCGACCGCGAGGAGCAAGTTCGCGGTCCAGTTCGTCGTCGGGGCCGGCGTGTACGGGGTGGGTCTCGGCATCGACGCGGTCGCGACGCCTTTCGGAGCGCCCATCCAGCTCGGGCTCCTCGGGCTCCCGCTCACCGTCCTGTGGATCTCCGGCGTGATCAACGCGCTCAACCTCGTGGACGGGCTCGACGGGCTCGCCGGGGGCGTCGCCTTCATCGCCCTCGCGGTGACGTTCGCGATAGCGGCGGACCATGGCGACGCGCCCACGATGCTGCTCACCGCCGCGGTCGCGGGCGCGGTGCTGGGCTTCCTCGTCTTCAACTTCCACCCGGCCTCTATTTTCATGGGCGACACGGGCTCGCTGTTCCTGGGCTTCGTGCTCGCGACGGCCGCGCTCCGCGTGAACCGTGCGTCGTCCTCGGCGGTGGCGCTGCTCGTCCCGCTCGTCCTCCTCGGCGTGCCCATCGCCGACACGCTCCTCGCGATCGTGCGCCGGGCCGTGCGCGGGGCGCCGCTCTTCTCGGCCGATCGCGGCCACATCCACCACCGGCTGCTCGACCGCGGGCTCACGCAGGGGCGCGCGGTCCTGGCGATCTACGGCGCGAGCGGGCTGCTGGGCGCGGCCGCGCTGGTCCTGGCGCGTGCGACGCCCGCCCGCTCCGCCCTGATGCTCGGTGCGCTCGTGATCGCGGCCTTCGTCGCGCTTCGGTGGCTCGGCTATCTCGACGTGAGGCTCGGTGACCTGCCCCGCCTCCTCGACGAGCGGCGCCGCAACGTCGGGCGGCGCGCCCTGCTCCGAGGCGTCGCCAGCGGCCTGCACCGCGCGCGCAGCGTTCGCGACCTGTGGTCGGCGGTGTGCGCCGCCGCGCGCGCGCTCGGCGCGGCGACCGTGGAGCTACGGCTCTGCGGCGGAGCGGCGTTCCGGCCGCTCGCGTTCGGCGATCTGGCCGCGCCCGGCCTGTTCCGGGCGCGCTTCGGCGCCACGTGCGGGCGAAACGGGCGCGCCACCCTCGAGCTCGGCTGGGACGACGGGCGCAGCTCGCTCGGTCCCGAGGAGACGCTCCTCCTCGAGCAGCTCGCGGCGCAGCTCGCTCGCGCGCTGAGCCGGCTGCTCGGGACGCCGGCCGCGAGCCCGCCGCTCGAGGCGCCGGGGGTCCGCGAGGCCGACGCGCCCGGTCGGCGGGTGTTCGCGCCGGTGCGGTGACGCGCGGGTCGAGCTCGCGAAGATGGCCTTGCGCGTCGCTCGTTCGGCTCAGGCCGAGAACGGCCGTCTACGGCCAGGCATTCACGGTGAGGAAGAGGGCCTCGCCCTTCTTCTCGCCGGTGACCTGGTGCACGATGCGCTGGCCCTTCTGCACGGTGAGGCGCGACTGGGTGTTCCGCGAGGTGAGCGCCACCTCGAACGTCACCGTGTCGCCATGCCGCTCCTGCAGCGTGAGCGCGGCGCTCTCGCCACCCGGCAGCTCGACGAACTGCGTCCGGCCGCGCTCGAGCTCCATCCGGTGCTCGCTCACCTGATCCCAGCGGACGTAGGCGAGCGGCGAGAGCTGGCGGCGCAGGTCCTCGAGGCGGGGATCGACCTTGGCCGGTCCCTGCCGCGAGCCCTTGATGACGCGAACCCTGACCGGCACCTCGGCGTGGGCGGCCGTGGGCAGGGCGGCGCCGATCGCGAGGAGGGCGCCGAGGGTCGCGGCGAAGAGCGTGCGGGTCACCGGGTCTCCTGAAGCTTCGCAGGCCCGCTCGCGCTGAGCCTGTCGAAGCACGAGCGGCGGCATCGAGTCACGAGTGCTCCCCGTCGTCGAGCAGCACCACCGGGCCGTCCGACGTCTGCAGCACCATCGTCACCTCGCCCTCGGTCGAGAGCTCGAGGGAGGCCACCTGGCCGAGCTGGCCGCCTTCGAGGCGAACGTACACGACGAGCGCGACCGCCGCCAGAACCGGCACGAGCGAGGCGAGCGCGGCCCGCGGGTGCGCCCGGAACCACCCGAGGAAGCCACGCCGGCCGCGCGCGGGCGCGAGCCCCGGCGCGGCGCCGACCCGCGCCATCACCTGGTCCACGAACGGCGCGAAGTCCCGGGCGTTCGCGCGCGCGAGGAGCGACTCGCCCACGAGGCCGTCGAGCGCGGCCAGCTCCGCCGCGGTGGCGCGGCAGCCGGCGCAGCCCTGGAGGTGGAGGTCGAGCGCGCGCCGCTCCTCCTCCGTGAGCTCTCCCGGGCGCGCGCCGAGCATCGGGGCGTAGCGGACGCAGTCCTTCATGGCGCCGACTCCTCGTCGTCCCCTGCGCTGCGCCCCGCGTAGCCGCGCAGCGCGGTCTGCATCTTCTTCCGCGCATGGAAGAGCCGGCTCATCACCGTGCCCTTGTGGATCCCGAGCCGCTCGGCGAGCTCCTCGTAGGAGAGCCCCTCCACCTCGCGCAGCACGAGGATGGTCCGGTGCTTCTCGGGCAGGGTCGCGAGGGCGTCCTGGATCTTCTCCGCCATCTCGCGGCGGAGCACGTTCTCGGCGGGATCGTCCCCGAGCGTCGTCGCGAGGATGCCCTCGCCGCCGCCGGTCAGGTCGCTCTCGCGCACCTCGTCAACGTCCTCCTTCTGCGAGACGCGCTCGCGCCGGACGGCGTCGATGGACAGGTGCGTCGCGATGCGGAAGAGCCAGGTCGAGAACGACGACTTGCCCTCGAACGCGCCCAGGTGCCCGTGGACCCGCACGAACGCCTCCTGGGCGACGTCCCAGGCGAGGTCCGAGTCTTTCACGATGCCGAGCGCCACGGCGTAGACCTTCCTCTGGTAGCGGACGACGAGCGCGCGAAAGGCGGCGGGATCGCCTGCCTGGGCCTTCGTGACCAGCGCGAGGTCGTCAGCTTCCATCGGTCGGACGGCTGCTCCGGGGTGTAAATTCAAGCGGAGGGCGAAAACTAGCACACCCTGGACGGCGCGCTCCCAGAGAGGTGCGCCGCACACCTGCCCCGTGCGTAACACCGCGGGGGCACCCCGGACCTGCCCGCGTTATCCTCCCTGAACCCGCCGGGCCGAGGGCGGGGGCTTCTCTACGAAAGGGCCGATGACCGTCGCGTACGGTGACATCGCGCGCGTCCTCGACGGGGCGCGGCGCCGACAGCTCCGCGTCGTCCTGCTCGCCGCGCTCGGCTTCGGGCTCGCGGCCGGGCTCGCCGTGCTGCTCGCGGGGGCGGTCGCGCTCTACCTCGGCGCCCGCATCGGCGTGCGATCCCTGACGCTCGCCACGGCCGCCACGCTGATCGTCGCCGCCGCCGCGCTCGCGATCCGCGCGCTCCTCCGCACCGCCTGGAGCGCCGAGGCCGCCGCCCGCACCGTCGCGCGCGACGCGCCGGCGCTCCGCTCCGACCTCCTGTCCTCGGTCGAGCTCGCGCGCGAGCGCGAGGCCATCCAGGCGAGCGGGCGTTACTCGGTCGCGCTCGTGGACGCCCACCTCGCGCGGACCGCGGAGGCGGCGCAGGAGGTGGACCTCGCGCGCGCCGTGCCGGATCTCTGGGCGCGGCGGGGAGGGCTCGCGCTCGTCCTGGCGCTCGCCGCCCACGCGGCCGCCTTCCTCCTCGGCGGCAGCTCCCTCGCGCACGCCTACGGCCGCGTGCTGCTCGGTGATCCGCCCGGCACGCCCGCACCCGCCGCGGACCCGATCACGGGCGATATCCAGCTCACCTTCAAGTACCCCGCGTACATGAAGCGCGAGCCGCGCACGCTCTCCGGCACCGGGGGCGAGATCCGCGCGCCGAAGGGTACCGAGGTCACGCTCGAGACGCGCGCCGACCGCGACGTGAAGCAGGCCGAGCTCGTCATCGCGTTCGACCTCGACCCCGCCGCTCGCGGCCGCGCCGAGGGTGCGCAGCCGCCCGGTGTAAGCACCGGTGAGGAGGGGCAATTCCGAGGTGGCGCGAAAGAGTCCGCTTCGGGTGAGCCCGCCGGACGGTCCGCGGACGTGAACGAGTCCGCTCCCGGTGAGCCCGCTGGACGGCCCGCCGCCGCGAAAGAGTCCGCTAAAGGTGGTCCTGCCGGACCGCACGCGGGCGCGAAGGAGTCCGCTCGCGGTGAGCCTGTCGAGCCACGAGCGGAGCCGGGGGCAGCACCGGTGAAGCGCTTCGCCCTGTCCGTCGGCGGCAAGCGCGACCTGCGCGGCCGGCTGCTCGTGACCGACGGCGGCAGCTACCGCTTCCGCTACCTCGACGGGAAGGCGGTCGTCGCCGAGGGACCGCCCATCCCGATCGTCGTGGAGCCGGACGCGTTCCCGGAGGTGCGCATCAACGCGCCGGAGCGCGAGCTGGAGGTGGACGCGAACGCGCGCGTGGCGATCGAGTGGCAGGCCGAGGACGACGTGGGGCTCTCCGAGGCGGCGCTCGTCCTGAAGCGCGCGGGCGGCGCGGAGGAGCGGCGGGTGCTGCGCCGGCAGCAGGGGCTGCGCCGCGACGGCGGCGTGTACGAGCTCGACCTCGTCGCGGAGAAGCTCGGCGAGGGGGAGCGGCTCGACTACTGGCTCGAGGCGCTCGACACGGACACGGTCTCCGGCCCGAAGAAGACCCGCACCGAGACGCACACGCTCAAGATCTACTCCGAGGCCGAGCACCGCCGGCAGGTGCTCGAGAACGCGCGCGCCGTGTTCGAGGAGCTCGTGGGGGTCCTGGGCGACCGGCTGGAGACGCTCGCGGCCGGGCCGGTGACGACCGCGGAGCGGCTCGCGCCGGTGCAGGCGCTCGACGTCCGCACGCGCCACCTGCACGAGCGCATGAGCGATGCGGCGCGCAAGATCCGCCGCGACCGCGCCGGCCCGCGGGAGGTCGCCGACGCGCTCACGAACGTCGCGGGGGCGATCCGCTCCGCCGCGGGGCGCGTCGCCGGCCCGCGCGGCTCGGTCGCGCAGGCGATCCGCGTGCGCATCCGCCCCGACGCCTCGCTCCTCCGCGGCATGGCCGCGCTCGACGGGCTGCTCGATCAGGAGCTGGAGAAGGGCGCCCTCTACCTCGAGCAGCTCCTCGACAAGCGCCGCGCCGAGGACCTCGTCCGGCTCGCGAAGGACCTCGCGAGCCGCCGCCGCGAGCTCGCCTCGCTCATGGAGAAGTACCGCGCCTCGCCGAGCGACGCGGCGAAGAAGGAGCTGCTCGCCGAGATCGGCCGGATGAAGGAGCGCGTGAAGGACCTGCTCGCGCAGATGGCCGAGCTCTCGAAGGGCTTCAACGACGAGCACATGAACGCCGAGGCGCTCGCCGAGCTCGCGCGCTCGAAGGACCTCGTGGGCGGGCTCGACGAGGTGGAGAAGCTGCTCGCGAAGGGCGACGTCGAGGCGGCGATGAAGGCGCTCGACGCGATGGCCTCCTCCATGGACCAGATGCTCGCCGGGCTCCAGCGCACCGCGGGGCGGCCGGACGAGAAGGCCCAGGCGCTCATGAAGGAGATGCTCGCCTTCAAGGAGCAGCTCGAGAAGGTGAAGGCCGAGCAGGAGGCCACCGCCGGCGAGACGGACCAGGTCCGCGCGGAGTACCGCAAGAAGCTGCAGGAGCGGGTGAAGGCCTCCGAGCAGGAGGTGAAGCGCCTCGCGGAGCTCGCCGGCGAGGCGCGCAAGGACGTGGAGCGCGCGGCGCCGGGGATCTCCTACCGCTCGGAGATGGAGTACGAGCAGTCGCGCGAGGCGCTCTCCGATCTCGAGCGCGCGCTCGGCATGAAGGAGATGGGGGCCGCCTGGGAGACCGCGCAGCGCGCGGCCCCGTCGGTGGAGCGGCTCTCGCGCTACCTCGAGGAGGACGCCGAGCTGTCGCGGCAGCCGGCGCTCGGTACGCCCCGCGAGTCCATCGCCGACGCGCACCGCGCGGTGGACGCGGCGGTGCCGAAGGCGCGCGAGATCCGTGACGCCCTCTCGAAGATGTTCCCCGACCCGCGCTCGGTCCTGCCGCCCGAGGCGCAGAAGCGGCTCGGCGAGCTCGCGAAGAAGCAGGGCGCGCTCGAGCAGAAGGCGCAGGGGCTCCAGCAGAAGCTCGGGGAGCTCATGCAGCAGGCGCCGATCTTCCCGCAGGAGGCGCAGGCGCAGCTCGGCGAGTCGCGCGGCCACATGGGCGAGGCCGCCGCGGAGCTCGGCAACCGCAACCCGCAGCGCGGCCACGGCGAGCAGGCGCTCGCGCTCGACGCGCTCGCGCGCTTCCAGAAGGGGCTCGAGGAGGCCGCGAAGCGCCAGGGCCAGGGCGGCGGGGGCGGGATGGGCTTCCCGTTCCCGTTCGGCGGCGAGCAGGGCGGCGGCGAGGAGTCGGGCGACGGCCGCGAGGCGTCGCGGGAGAAGGTGAAGATCCCGGGCGCGGAGGCCTACAAGGTGCCCGAGGAGTTCCGCAAGGACCTGCTCGACGCGATGAGGCAGGGCGCCCCGGAACGCTACAAGGGCGAGGTGCAGCGCTACTACGAGGAGCTCGTCAAGTGAGGGCCCTCGCGCTCGCCCTCGTCGCGGCGCTCGTCGCCGGTTCGGCACCCGCCTCCGCGGCGCCGCCCGCGAAGAACGTAACCCCCCACGCCTCGCCCGCGCGCCCCCCGCGCCCGAAGCTCGCGCTCCCGGAGCGGATCTCCGGCGCGCTGCGCACGCTCGCCGACGAGGACGTCGCGAGCGCCCGCGCCGTGATCGAGCCGCTCTTCGCGGCGAGCCCCGACGAGCCGGCGGTCCGCCTCGCCGCCGGGCTCCTGCGCTTCTACGAGCAGCGCTACGCGGAGGCGGTGCCACTCGTCGAGTCGTCGGGGCTCGGCGATCCCGCCGGCTACCTCGCCCTCGCGAAGGCCGCGCTCGAGGTCACGAAGGACGACGCCCGCTTCGAGAGCGAGCACTTCGTCGTCGCGTACCCGAAGGGCAAGGACGAGGTGCTCGTGCCGTACCTCGTGGACGCGCTCGAGCGGCAGCGCGCAGCGCTCGCGAGAAGCCTCGCCTTCACGCCTGACGCGCGGCTGACGGTCGAGATCGTGAACGACGTGAAGGAGCTCGCCAAGGTCTCGACGCTCACCGAGCAGGAGATCCGCACCTCCGGCACGGTGGCGGTGTGCAAGTTCAACAAGCTGATGCTCCTCTCGCCCAAGGCGCTGCTCAAGGGCTACGACTGGCTCGACACCGCCGCGCACGAGTACACGCACCACGTGCTCACGCTGAAGTCGCGCAACCGCGCGCCCATCTGGCTGCAGGAGGGGCTCGCGAAGTGGTTCGAGGACGACTGGCGCGGGGGCGGCGAGCCGATCTCGCCCGTGTCGGCCGCGCTCGTGCGCGAGGCGGTGCAGAAGAACGAACTCGTCTCCTTCGAGGAGATGCACCCCTCGCTCGCGAAGCTGCCCTCGCAGGAGCGCGCCGCGCTCGCCTACGCCCAGGTCGCCCTGGCCATCGAGTACCTCGTGCAGCAGCGGGGCCCGCCGGTGCTGCCGCGCATCCTCGACGCGCTCTCGCGCGGCGAGCCGACCGAGGCGGCGGTGTCGGAGGCCCTCGGCGTGCCGTTCCCGCGCTTCCTCGGCGAGTGGCGCCGCCACATGGGGAGCCGGGCGCTGCCGCGCGGCGGCGAGCACGCGCTCGCCAAGCTCCGCTTCAAGGACGACCCGAAGCAGGCGGGCCAGTGGGCCGAGTGGGCGGAGATCCCGGACGAGCGCGCGCGCGGCTTCGCGCGGCTGGGCGAGATCATGCGCACGCGCGGCAAGTGGACCGCCGCGCGCATCGAGTACGGCAAGGCCGTGCAGCGGGTGGGCGCCCGGGTGCCCATCCTCTCGAACCAGTACGCGCTCGCCGCGATGATGTCCGGCGCGGACGGGGAGGCTGAGCGGGTGCTCCGCGAGGCGCTCGGCTGGAGCCCCGACTACGCCGCGCTCCACGTGCGGCTCGCCCGCATCCTGCTCGCCCGCAAGGACTTCGCGGGCGCGAAGGAGCACCTCCTCGTCGCGAACCGACAGGACCCGTTCGACCCGGACATCCACGCCGGCCTCGCCAAGGCGCTCGAGGCGAGCGGGGACCCGGGCGGCGCCTCGCGGGAAGCGGGCTTTGCGCGGATACTCGCGGACCACTAGCCGGCACGGAGCGGAACAGGCCATGTCCACCACGACCCTCGACACGAGCGCATCGCCCAACCCCGAGGCCGATCTCCAGGCCGTCCGCGAGCTGCACGAGGCGCGGCGGCTCCTCCTCACCGAGATCGAGAAGCGCATCGTCGGCCAGAAGGAGGTCGTGGACTCGCTCCTCGTCGCGCTCTTCGCGCGCGGGCACTGCCTGTTCGTCGGCGTGCCGGGGCTCGCCAAGACGCTCCTCATCTCCACCGTCGCCGACGTCCTCGACCTCTCCTTCAACCGCATCCAGTTCACGCCGGACCTCATGCCCTCCGACATCACGGGCACCGACGTGCTCGAGGAGGACCACACCACCGGGCGCCGCGCCTTCCGCTTCGTCGCCGGTCCGATCTTCGCGAACCTCCTGCTCGCCGACGAGATCAACCGCACGCCGCCGAAGACCCAGGCCGCGCTGCTCCAGGCGATGCAGGAGTACCGCGTGACGGCGGGCGGCGAGACCTACCCGCTCGACCTGCCGTTCCTGGTGTTCGCCACGCAGAACCCCATCGAGCAGGAGGGCACCTACCCGCTCCCCGAGGCGCAGCTCGACCGGTTCATGTTCTACGTGACGGTGAGCTACCCCACAGCGCAGGAGGAGCAGGAGATCGTCCGCTCCACCACCATCGCGTCGCGCCCACCGCTCAAGCGCATCCTCTCGCCCCACAAGATCCGCGAGCTGCAGGACCTCGTCCTGCGCGTCCCCGCCGCCGACCACGTCATCAAGTACGCTGTGGATCTCGTGCGCGCGACGCGCCCCAAGGAGCCGGACGCGCCCGACTTCGTGAAGGAGAACGTCTCCTGGGGCGCCGGCCCGCGCGCGAGCCAGTACCTCGTGCTCGGCGCGAAGAGCCGCGCCATCCTCGACGGCCGCATGGCGGCGAGCGTGGAGGACGTGCGCGCGCTCGCGAGGAACGTCCTCGTGCACCGCGTGATCGCGAACTTCCGCGCCGAGAGCGAGGGCGTGACGAGCGCCGAGATCGTGGGCCGGCTGCTCGAGAAGGTGAAGGGCTAGCGGCGCGATGGCCGACGCGAAGCGCCCCCTCCTCGATCCCGCCGTCCTCGCGAAGCTCGGCACCCTGAAGCTCCGGGTGCGCGCGGTGACGGAGGGCGTGCTCTCCGGGCTCCACAAGTCGCCGCACCACGGCCAGTCGGTCGAGTTCGCCGAGCACAAGGAGTACGCGCCCGGCGACGAGATCCGCCACATCGACTGGAAGGCCTACGGGAAGTTCGACAAGTACTACGTGAAGCGCTTCGAGCAGGAGACGAACCTCCGCGCCTACCTCGTCGTGGACGCCTCCGGCTCGATGGGCTACCGCGGCGATCCCGACCGGCTCTCGAAGCTCGAGTACGCGAGCGCGCTCGCCGCGTCCCTCGGCTACCTGCTCGTACGCCAGCAGGACGCGGCCGGGCTCGTGCTCGTGCAGGGCCACGTCGCGGGCGCCATCCCGCCCCGCGCGTCGGCGAGCCACCTGACGCCGGTCGTCGAGGCGCTCGAGGCGGCGAGGCCGCAGGGCGTGACGCGGCTCGACACGGCCGTGGACTGGATCATCGAGAACGCGCCGCGCCGCTCCTCGGTCGTGGTCTTCTCGGACCTCTTCGACCCGGACGAGCGCATCGTGAAGAAGCTCGCCCAGCTCGGCCGGCGCAAGCACGAGGTCACGATCTTCCACGTGCTCGATCCCGCCGAGCTCGAGTTCCCGTTCGACGATCCGACCCTGTTCCTCTCCATGGAGGACGAGCGGCAGGTGGAGGCGCACGGGCGCGACGTGCGGAAGGGTTACCTCGAGGTGCTCGGGCGCTGGCTCGAGGAGACGAAGCGGACCGCCGCGGAGGCGGACGTGGACTACGCGCTCTGCCGAACCGACCGCCCGCTCGACGAGGTGCTCGTCCCGTTCCTCGCCCGCCGCGAGCGCAGCGCCGCATGAGCATCGGCTTCCTGAACCCCGCGCTCCTCTGGGGCCTCCTCGCCGCGGCCATCCCGCTCGCGATCCACCTCTTCTTCCGCCGCCGCCCGCGGCCGACGCCCTTCCCGGCGATCGACTTCATCCTCCGCGCCCGGCGCGAGACGCAGCGGCGCCTGCGCATCCGCAAGGTGCTGCTCTTCACCGCGCGCACCCTCCTGCTCGCCGCCGCGGCGCTCGCGATCGCGCGGCCGCGCGCGGAGCGGCCGGGGGAGGCGGCCGCCGCGGTCGTCGAGGGGCCGAAGGCCACGGCCATCGTACTGGACGCCTCCGGCTCCATGCGCTACCGGCTCGGCGGGCGGGCCCTGTTCGAGCGCGCCCGCGCCGACGCGCTCGGCGCCCTCGCCGCGCTCGGTCCCGACGAGCCCGCCACCGCGGTCGTGTGCGGCGCCGAGACGCCCGCCGCCGAACCGCCGGGCTTCGACCGCGCCGCGGTGCGCCGGCTGCTCGAGCAGGCCGAGGCGTGGGCGGGCCACGCGGACCTCACCGCCTGCGTCGGCGCGGCGGTGCGCGCGCTCGCGAGCCCCGCCGCGCAGGCGCGTCTCGGCAAGCGCGTCGTCGTCGCGACCGACCTCGCCGCGAGCGCCTGGCGGCTCGATGTGCCTCCGCCGGTGATCGAGGGGCCGGAGGGGAAGATCCTCCCCGAGGTGACCGTCCAGGACGCCGCGCGCGGCGCGCCGCTCCCGAACCTGGCGGTGGTCGGTCTAGACGCCGAGCCTGATCCCGCGGCGGGCCCCCGCGGCTACCGCGTCACCGCGGCCGTGTCGAGCGCGGGCGGTGAGGCGCGGAAGGACGTTCCGCTCGGGCTCTCCGCCGGGGCCGGCCCCGGCGCGAAGACCGCGATCCGCGCGTTCGTGGATCTCCCCGCCGGCGGCACCGTGCGCAAGACGCTCTCCTATGCCTTCCCGCAGGGCGGCCCGGCCGTGCTGCAGGTGGCGCTCCCGGAGGACGCGCTCCCGATGGACGACGCCCGCGCGGTCGCCCTCGTCGTGCCGCGCGAGGTGAGGGCGCTCGTCGTGGACGGCGCGCCCTCGCCGGTGCGCTACCGGGACGAGGCCTACTTCGTGGAGTCCGCGCTCGCCTCGCCCGCGTCGCCGGTGCGGCCGAAGCTCGTGGACGCGGACGCCTTCCCGGGCGAGGACCTCTCCAGGTACGACGTCGTGCTCCTCCTCAACGTGCGCAGCGTCGGCGCGAAGGCCGCGGAGCTCGAGCGGTTCGTGGAGAACGGCGGCGGGCTCTTCCTCTCGCTCGGCGACGAGGTCGATCCCGAGGCGTACGACCGCGAGCTCGGCAAGCTCCTGCCGATGCCGCTCCACGTCGTGAAGACCGCTGCCTCGCCCGCCGACGGCGCGGCGCGGGCGGCGCGCTTCGCGGACGTGGCCTGGGATCACCCCGCGCTGTCGATCTTCGTGGGCGAAGCGCGCGAGGGGCTCCTCGGCACGCGCACCTACCGCTACGTCCTCGCGAAGCCCGGCCCTAAGGGCGCCCCGGCGACGGTGCTCGCGAGCTTCGACGACGGCGCGCCGGCGCTCGTCGAGGCGCGGCGCGGCCGCGGCCGGGTGCTGCTCTTCACCTCGAGCGCCGACCGCGACTGGACCGACTGGCCGATCCGCACGAGCTTCCTCCCGGCGATGCAGCGCTTCGCCGGCTTCCTGGCGGGCGGGCTCGAGGAGCGGCGCGAGCCGGCGCTCGTGGTGGGCGCGCAGCGGACGATCCGGCTCGAGCCGGGCGAGCGGCTCGCCGGGCTCGTCGATCCGGGCGGGCGGGAACGGGGGCCGGCGGAGCTCGAGCGGATGGGGCTGCGCGAGGGAGAGCGCGGCGGGCTCGTCGTCACGCCGCGCGAGCCGGGCCTCTGGCAGGTGAAGGTGGCGGCGCAGGGCAAGGGCGAGCGGCTCGAGCCGCGCCTCGCGTTCGCCGTCTCGCCCGATCCGCGCGAGTCCGACACGCGGCGGCTCGAGCCGAAGGAGCTCACCGCCTACTTCGGCGGCGAGACGCACGCGAAGGTCGAGGGCGACGCGCAGGCGGCGGGGGCGGGCCGCACGATCCCCCTCTGGTCCGTCCTCCTCGTCCTCGCGCTCGCGGCCTTCTTCCTCGAGGGAGTGCTCATCAGCTGAAGCGAGCGTCGGGCCCGCGGCCCGATCGGCACGGCAGCGCCGCGGAGCGGGCTCCTTGCCCGCCGCCCGGCCGTGGCTAGGATGGCGCGGTGATCTCCACGCTCGACCGCGACGTCGCCGGCCTCTTCTGCGTCGGCTTCCACGGCAAGACCCCGTCGCCCGAGGTGCTGGAGCTCGTCCGGCGCGGGGTGTACGGGGTCGTCCTCTTCGGCCGGAACGTGGACGGGGCCGAGCAGGTGGCGGAGCTCGTCCACGCGCTCAAGGCCGCCGCGGGCCGGCCGCTCCTCGTCTCGATCGACCAGGAGGGAGGCCGGGTCGCCCGCCTGCGCGAGCCGCAGGGCTTCACGGAGGTCCCGCCGATGCGCGCGCTGGGCGACGCGGGCGACGCGGCGCTCGCGCGCGAGGTGGGCGCGCTCCTCGGCCGGGAGCTGCGCGCCGTGGGCATCGACCAGGACTACGCGCCGGTCGTGGACGTGGACACGAACCCCGCGAACCCCGTCATCGGAGATCGCGCGTTCTCGCGCGATCCCGCCGCCGTCGCGCGGCTCGGCGTGGCGCTCGCGGAGGGGCTCCAGTCGGCCGGCGTCGCCGCCTGCGCGAAGCACTTCCCCGGCCACGGCGACACGAGCCAGGACTCGCACAAGGACCTGCCCCGCCTCCCGCACCCGCTCGCGCGGCTCGAGGAGGTGGAGCTGGCGCCGTTCCGGGCGCTCGCGCGCGCGGGCGTCGCCTCCGTGATGACCGCGCACGTCGTCTTCGAGGCGCTCGACCCGCGCCGGCCAGCCACGCTCTCGCCGGAGGTGATGCGGCTCCTGCGCGAGCGGGTCGGCTTCCAGGGCTGCGCGATCTCGGACGACCTCGAGATGAAGGCGGTCGCCGAGCACTTCCCGCTCGAGGAGGCCGCGCCGGGCGCGGTCGCGGCGGGGGTGGACGCCCTCCTCGTCTGCCACACCGCGGGCGTGCAGCACCGCGCCATCGATCTCGTCCGCGCCGCCGTCGAGGGCGGGCGCATCCCGCGCGCCCGGCTCGCCGAGGCGCGCGCGCGCGTCGAGCGGCTCCTCGCCTTCGCCGGCCCCGCGCCCGACCCGCGCGGTGTCCTCGCCCGGCTCCGCACCCGGGAGCACCTCGCCGTCGCCACGCGCATCCCGCGGCTCGCGACGGGGCACGACCCGACCCACGTCTGAACGGGATCCCCTCGCGGCGGTCTGCCGGCGATGAACGGCCGATCATGATTCGCGAACAGGCGAGCGAAG